>DUAN01000192.1 GCA_012960845.1 Planctomycetota bacterium
CGCCCCGGTCATGAAGTGAGTTGATTCGTTGAATATCCTCGTAACCAAAATTGAGCGTGTGCCGTGACCCACAAAGGATGAATTCGTGTTTGAGATGAGTGTGGAGTGTTCCCATCATCGTACAGGGCATCGGCTTCACATCGGTTGGTGTAACCTCTTTTGCTTTTAATTTGTTGCCGCGATTCTCGGCGACTTCAGCGGGATCCAACAGCACGGGAGCCGGTACCATCTTCCTGGGAACAAACCCCGCAGACACCGTGGGATGGTGTGTATGATTAAACAATTTCATATCTATGCCTTCCTTCAGTGCATCAAGAAGGCCAAAGGACCCATCAGAATGCTCTGAGGGGCCTCCGTGGAGTTTCTGTTCGGGGCGTCACGGCCCCGCACATCGACCGGTGCAACGCACGCCGGTCAAGGCACCTTGGCTTTCTCCATTGCCAGGTTGCCAGACCCGATTCGGGTCATTCTTGATGCTGTTTTTCTTTTCTCACGCTACAACTTCAGAGGATTTACTTCTGAATCTTCACGAACCATCGATACGCTCCAATTCATTCGTCCGGATCTTGTGCATGTTTCTCCTTTCCTTCTTCTTGTGGATCATTCACAGCTGGCCTTTCCGATGGATCTGGCCGATTCAATTTTTCACCAAACTGAATCGTCAATGCCGATGCCGCCGCTGCGTACGCTTCACGGGCTGTCTTCTTGCTCATCCAACTTCTCATTCCAGGTCGTTAACGACCGAATAGTGGCGACCTTGTATGACATCCTCAAAGTGAGAATCATCCATATGATGGTACGACGTATCTGGTAACTGCCATTCCACTTCATCCTCGAGTGGGTACTTCAAATTCAATCCATCGACATATTTCTCGACGGGAAAGCCATGATAGAACTCGTGCTCAAATTCACCTCGCATCATCACGAACCTGTACTTCGGCACCATCGGTGCCCAAAAGCAGGTCCAGACCACCACGCAATAGGACTTCACTCCGAACAAGGAGATCACCCGATCACCGTTCGCCATGGCTCTGCACTGCTTTTCATTCCATGGAATCTTGTCGGCCATTTTGGGTTCATGGACGGCATAGAGAAACTCGCCCTGCTTGTGCATCTGGATGAGACGGCAGCAAAGATCATCTGGAAGATAACCCAGCATTTCATTCGAAGGACAGAAGAGCACTCGGTGTGGGTGCTCTGTATGCGGAGTTCCATTCTGATCCACCAGAAATGGAGATACCCGGATCGGAAGGGCAGCACTGCACTCACCTGGTAGCAGGCCTTCTCGACGAATCATCCGTGGAGGATCATTCACGCTCCATGGTGATCCAAACGATGTATCTTCTTTATACAAAAAATCTTCCCTCATCCACTCCGCACACCGGTCACCGGATTCACCTTTGATCTCTAAATAATTATCCATTCATTCCTTTCTGTAGCGCATCCAGAAGACCGAATCCTCGGCTCATCCTGGCTGTTTGCTTTGCTCACAGTGCTCGATCCACCCCCTGGCGGACCTCGAAGCATCTCCATCGCACTCAGCAGCGGTCAGAACAGCCTGGCCGTACTGGACCCGACACCTTGACCTTCCGGCACGCTTGTTCGCCTGTCTCGCCTCGTAATAACTGCTCGAATGACTTCAACTTCTGGCTCGGTGGCTTCGCCCTGCTGATTTCATGGACGTACAGAATCCACTCTTCCACCGGAAAGTTGTTGGAGTATTCATAGGCCAGCTCCGACGCCAGCATGGCGAAGTAGAGCCTGCCCGATTCCTCCGCGGCAGGGACGCTCCAGACGGCGACGCACTGTCCGTGGAAGTTGAAGAGGGAGATGGCTCGCTCGCCCTTCAGCAGGTTGGCCTGCTGTTCCTCTTCCCAGGCATCCGCATCGCCATCCTCCGGGCCTTCGACATTGCTCAGCATCACCCCACCCTTGTGACAGCCGACGAACGTCGCGGTGATAAATGCACCGAGCACGGTCCGGAGCAGCAGCGACAGATAGACGATATTGCCCGCCAGTTCTGTTTTCTCGGGGGCCAGTTCCTCGTCCACTTCCCGGGCGATGTCATCCTCGATGATCCACCCCAGCAGGCCACCATAGGGATCCTTGTTCGATCCTCCCATCAGAGGGATCTCCCCCGGTGCAGACAGACGAGGAAACGGAAGCTCGACGGTGGAGTCCCTCTCCTGTACCTCGTTCTCCGCTAAATACGGCTGAATACGTGACATACAAAACCTTCCCGTAGTGCATCAAGAAGGTCGGAAACCGCCAAAACAGCATCGATAAAGACCGATAGATCGAATCCATCGTGATCTAA
>DUAN01000193.1 GCA_012960845.1 Planctomycetota bacterium
CACCCCAGGCCACCACGATGGGAAGTTGTAAGGGCCAGTAATCTTGCGCCGATGGCTGATTTTGGTGATTTCCATCGGTCATCTTGGGCTCCCTGTCGCCAGTTCTACCGCCTATTGGCACTTCCAGGACACTTTGAACCAGAAGAGTTGAGATTGCCAGAGCAGATGATGCTTGTCTGATGCACCGTCAATCCCGTATCTTCCCTTCTCGTAGACGCTTTGGTCCGGAGCAAATGTCGAGAAGTGAGAAGTCGAGGTGTGTGGTGATGAGGGGGAGGTGGGTCCTCTCTCTTGCAGTCATGACGACCCAGTCATGACCACCCAGTCATGACCACCCAGTCATGACGACACCTTCCAAGTTCATCTCTCGGGAGTCCGGATGATCTCGTCGGAGAGCCCGCCGGATGTCTGGCACCACTCCCCGGGATTCATCGAAGCGTTCATCTCAGCAAGGAGGTACACCAGCATGCGAGGATCTCGTTCCCCGCTTGGATCACGAGCACGGTTACAAACTGTTCTCTTCGTGACCATCTTTACCCTGGCACCAGTCATCGCCGGAGCCATCGAGTTCGACCTGATCAATGGAAAGGTCACGGGACACTTCGATACCACCGTCTCCGTAGGGCTTTCCTGGAGAGTTTCTGATCCAGACCTCCGCCTCATCGGAACCGCCAACGGTGGAACCGGAAATTCGCTCAACGGCGACGACGGAAACCTCAACTACGATGCAGGGGACATCTTCTCCGAGAACCTCAAGGTGCTGCACGAGATCTCGTTCGACTACGACGATTACTTCGTGTTCATCAGGGGCTTCTACTTCTCCGACTTTGCCATCCGCGAGGGCGATGTTCTGAAAGAGGGTCGCCCCGCGCTCAGCGGCACCGCCGAACGCTTCGCCGGACTCAACGCAGTACTACTGGATGCGTACGTTCGTCGTGATTTCGGTGGCATTGACAATCCGTTGACGCTGACCGTTGGAAGTCAGGTGATCAACTGGGGTGAAAGTACCTTCATCCAGAATGGATTGAATGGCGTCAATCCGGTCGACCTGTCGAAGCTTCGTGCAGCCGGCTCCGAGATCAAGGAAGCGCTGGTGCCGATTCCGGCAGCCAAGTTCGATTATGATCTTTCCGATACCGTCTCGCTGCAGGGCTTTTACCAGCTCGGCTGGCGTCCGACGCGCCTCGAGCCGATCGGGACCTTCTTCTCCGTCACCGATATCGCCAGCCCCGGAGGCAATTTCGTGCTGCTCGGTTTCGGGCAGACCCCTGACGATGGTGTTTTTGTTCAAGATAACCCTCCGGGTGCATCGGTCTTTGACCCCAATGACCCGGTCGGAGTGGTGGTACAGCGCACCGGTGATCGGACTCCCAGCAACCTGGGGCAGTACGGAATCTCGGCCAGATGGTTTGCCGAAGAACTGGGTGGCACGGAGTTCGGGTTCTATTACACCCATCTGCACAGCCGCCTGCCGATCATCAGCGCGATTACAGGTGACCCACTCACTTCACTTCCTGAAGGAGTAACTTACGGCGATAGCGCCGAGTACTTTCTCGAGTATCCGGAAGATATCACCACCATCGGGGTCAGTTTCAATACCGACCTGTTCGATACTGGGATCGCAGTGCAAGGAGAGGCATCGCTGCACCTCGACCAGCCTCTGCAGGTCGATGACACCGAGATCCTGTTCGCGGCGCTCTCACCTCTCAACTCAGGCGCATTTGGCCCTGGCACACTCGGGATCTTCGATTTCGGTGAGACGATCCATGGTTTTGTACGCAAGGATGTCGCCACGGCACAGTTCAGCCTCACCAAGGTGATGGCAGGGGTTCTCGGTGCAGACCAGGTGGCGATGGTGGGCGAGTTCGCAGCCATGTTCGTCAACGAAATGGAAGACCAGGCCAACTTCCGCTACGAGGCAACGGGCACCTACACCAGTGGAAATGACTTCTTCACCGGCTTGGGAATCCAGCCCGGAACAGAGCCACTGTCTGCGTTCCCTGACCAGTTGTCGATGGGGTACAAGGCGCTGGTCAAGGCGACCTACTACAATGCCATCGGCTCGCTCGCTCTCGCACCCATCATCGCCTTCTCTCAGGATATCGAGGGCACGTCCCCGGTGCCGTTGGCGAACTTCATCGAGGGCAGAAAGACGGTCAGTGCTTCGGTAACGGTCGGAGCCCTCGGATTGTGGGATGTCAAACTCGGTTACACCAACTCGTTCGGTGCGGGCCGCTACAACCTGCGGAACGACCGTGACTTCATGTCCCTCACCGCCAGTTACTCATTCTAGGAGGAGACCTCAATGTTGAATCAAAAGATTGTCCTCGGTGTGTTGCTACTGGGAGCCATTGGCCTGGTTGCAACGGTACCCTCTGCGGCGGACGGCCCTGAACTGGGCAAGGAACTGACCGCAATGGGCGCCATCCAGGCGGGCAATGGAAGCGGATCCAAGGCGGGAACGATTCCTCCCTGGACCGGCGGATACAACACCATTCCTGCGGGCTGGAAGCCTGGGGATCACTATGTCGATCCGTTCGCCAGCGACAAACCGCTGTACAAGATCGATGGCGAGAACTACCAGAAGTACTCCAAGTTCCTCTCTGCCGGGCAGGTCGCGATGTTCGAGCGCTACCCCGACAGCTGGTACATGAATGTGTACCCTTCGCGACGCAGTGCTTGTTATCCGGAAGACATCTACAAGGCTTCCCTCGAGAACGCAGAAACTGCTTCATTGACCGCCGACGGCAATGGCGTCAAGGACTGCCGCCGTACCTCTCCCTTCCCGATGCCCAAGAGTGGACTGGAAGTGCTGTGGAATCACATGCTGCGCTACCGCGGCGAAGTGATGGCTCGCACCATCGGTCAGGTCGCTCCCACTCCCGATGGGAGTTTCGTGATGGTGCGCATCGAGGAGCAGGTGATGTGGCGTTACAACCGTGAGGGAATGAGTTCGGCGAATTCGGACAATATTCTGGCCAAGTTCTACCAGGGAGTGATTTCCCCACCGCGACTGGCGGGCACCAAGTTGCATGTCCACGAGTCGCTGGATCAGGCTCAGGAACCTCGTAAGGCGTGGGTTTACAGCGCTGGACTGCGACGCGTACGCCGTGCGCCACAGGTGGCCTTCGACAATCCTGGAACCGCCAGCGATGGTCAGCGGACCAATGACCAGTTCGACATGTTCAATGGCAGTCCCGAGCGCTACGACTGGAAGTTGATCGGTCGCCAGGAGATGATCGTCCCCTACAACTGCTACAAGTCTCACAATGCCGAGGTCGATCCGGATCAGATGATCCGGGCAGGACACCTGAACCCGGATCTGCTTCGCTATGAGCATCACCGGGTCTGGAAGGTGGAGGCCACGGTCAAGTCGGGCACCAGTCATCTCTACGCCAAGCGCGTCATGCACTTCGATGAAGATTCATGGCAGCCGCTGGTGGTCGATCAGTACGACAACTCAGGCAAGATCTGGCGAGTGTCCGAGGCGTATCCCATCGTCTATTACGACATTCCCATCTTCTACGACTCCCTGCTGGCGCACTATGATCTGCAGAATGGCCGCTATCTCGCCATCGGATTCAATGCTCCCGGTCAGGTCGAACGATTTGATGTGACCCTGCGAGACAAGGACTTCTCTCCGGCGGCACTTTCGCGGCGTGGAAGAAGATAGTCGCACCTGACCCCCAGGTGCAGATCAGCTGCCGGGCGGGCGGGGAACAGACCCCACCCGCCCGGCTTCTTTTCATCATGGAAGGTGCATCATGAATCGAGCGGTGGTGGTGATCCTGACCGATTGGCGCACGCTGGTGCTGGCTCTGGCACTGGTAGGAACATTCCTCCTCTCCTTCTGCATCGACCGGGCTGAAGCGCGGGTCGAGGATGATCCGACTGTCGCGGATCGCTCGCATATGGCGGACAAGGCGGAATCTGCCTTGCTGATCGGAGCGACCTGCGTCGGTGACGTGGTGCTGGTTTCGGGGAATCACGGTTTGATTCTCCGTTCCGCCGATGGTGGCAAAACGTATCATCAGATCGAAGCTCCGACTCGGCGCATGCTGACGGCGATTATCCTCGATGATCAGGGGACCGCCTTTGCCGTGGGCCACGACACCACCGTGTTGCGATCGCGCGACTCCGGTCTCAGCTGGCAATCGGTGTACTGCGATCCCGAAGCGGATCTGGGGCTCTTCTCGATTCAGGCCATCGATGATTCACGAGTGGTTGCGGTGGGTGCTTTCGGCACGCTGCTGATCAGCGATGATGGTGGGGATCACTGGAAGCAAGAGTTGATCTCGGAAGATGGCCCGCACCTCTATTCACTTCAGAAATCTGCTGAACGGCTGGTAGTCACGGGTGAGTTTGGTTCCATCTTCGAGAGTCGAGATGGAGGAGACGAGTGGACTGCACTGGAGAGCCCTTACGACGGCACTTTCTTCCACGTGATGATCGACAGCCCCGATTCCATCATCGTGATGGGTTTGCGTGGCAACCTGTGGGAGGGACATCCTGGTCGCTGGAAGCGTATCGATTCCGGATCGGAGGCGGCACTCTTCGGCGGCTGCAGGGTCGGCACGGATGAAGTGATCGTGGTAGGAGATGAGGGGCGCGCCCTTCATCGTTCAGCGGACGGAAACTGGTCCGATGTCTCACCAGGGGAGCGAAGAATCATCAGCACTGCCATCCTTTTGCCGGACGGAAATCTCCTGTTTCTTGGCGATAAGGGATACCGCAACTTCGATCGGCCCTCTCCCGTGAAGTCGCAAGGCTCGGGGAAGTCTGGCCAATGACAAGTTGGCTTGAAAAACTGATCTTCGATCACCGGCGACCGATGCTGTGGCTGCTCGCGGTCGTATCTGTACTGCTGACGGTGCAGGCCGGTCGGTTGGCCATCGATGCGGGATTCGAGAAGCAACTTCCGCTCAGTCACCCTTACATGGAAACTTTCGTCAAGCATCGCGAGCAATTCGGCGGGGCGAATCGATTGTTGATCTCGGTTCGGGCCAAGGACGGAGATCTGTTCGATCCTGCTGCGCTGGAGCGGGTCCGTGAAGTGACCTACGCTCTGATGGAAGTTCCTGGTGTCGATCGCACCTCGGTCAAATCCATCTTCACTCCCAATGTTCGATTCGTACGTATCGTCGAGGGTGGATTCGAGGGCGGTAATGTGGTGCCTGCGGAATGGCAACCGACCGCAGAGATGGCCGAGCAGGTCCGGGAGAATGTGCTCTACTCGGGCCAGGTGGGCAGACTGGTGGCCAACGATTTCTCGGCAGCGATGGTCACCGCAACACTGGTCGAGCAGGATCCCATCACCAAGCTGAAACCGGATCCCATCGTGGTGGGGAATCTGCTCGAGGAGATGGTCCGTTTACCCCACGAAGACGACGTCATCGCTATTCACATCATCGGTTTCGCGAAAGCGATTTCAGATATCGCCGGCGGCGCGGTTCTGGTGGTCGGGTTCTTTGTCATCGCCTTGCTGGTGACGGCGTTCCTGGTGCGCTCCTTCTCCGGTTCCTGGCGATTGACGCTGCTCCCGATGGCCTGCTCCTTGCTGGCAGTGATCTGGACCCTGGGAACCATCACGACCCTCGGTTACGGACTCGATCCGATGTCGATCCTGGTGCCATTCCTCATCTTTGCCATCGGGATGTCCCACGGGGTGCAGATGACCGGTGCCTTTTCCGGTGCCATCGTCGAGGGTGCAGATGCAACCAAGGCGGCGAGGATCGCCTTTCGTCAACTGCTCCTTCCTGGCTGTGTGGCCCTGTGCAGTGATTCCGTCGGATTCCTCACCCTGCTCTTCATCGAGATCGGTGTGATCCAGCACCTGGCGGTGATGTCCGCGGTGGGGGTGGTGCTGATCTTTGCCACCGGCTTCGTACTGCTTCCGTTATTGCTGGGCGGGATGAAGGTAGGGGACTCCTTCGTCGAGCGGATGGCAAAACCGACGCCGTTACGAGATTCCCTGTGGCAACGACTGGCCGCTTGTACTCGAGGACCGGTGGCGGTGGTACTGGTATTGGCCTCCATCACTGCGGTGTACTGGGGCTGGAACCGTGCCGATGAAGTCATCATTGGCGATGCCAACGAAGGGTTACCGGAGTTGCACGCTGATTCGCGCTACAACGTCGATACCCGCAACATCGCACACTCATTTTCCATCGGGGTCGACCTGATCACCGTGATCGTCGAAACGGTCCCCAACGCCAGTATCGATCATGATGTGATGGACCGGATCGACGAGTTCCACTGGAGGATTTCCAACATCGATGGAGTCCGCTCGGCCATCTCCTTGCCGATGGCCGCCAGGATCCTTGCCGCCGCCTGGAGCGAAGGTTCGCCCAAGTGGCGGGAACTGCCAAGAAATAGCGAGATCCTGGCGCAATCGCTGAGCAGCATCGAGACCTCCACCGGCTTGTTGAACTCGGATGCGAGCGTGTTACCGGTGTTGATCTTCACCGAGGATCACAAGGCAGAGACGATCAATCGTGTGACCTCTGCGGTCGAGAAGTACGGTGCAGAACTGAGCTCAGAGAAGGTCCATTTTCGCCTGGCGACTGGAAATGTCGGTGTGATGGCCGCCACCAATCAGGTGGTGGCCGCCGCCCAGATGGAGATGCTCGTCACCATCTACCTGGTGGTGATCGCCCTGGGACTGCTGGCATTTCGCAGCGTGCGGGCGACGCTTTGTGTGATCTTGCCGTTGATCCTGGTGAGTATTCTGTGCTACGCCCTGATGGTGATCTTCGACATCGGCTTGAAGGTCTCGACCTTGCCGGTGGCCGCACTGGGGGTCGGAATCGGCGTTGATTACGGCATCTACATCACCACCCAGTTGATGCGGTCGCGGCGCGCCGGAGCAGATCTGGAGAAGGCCTATCTGGTCTCTCTGAAGCGCACCGGCAATGCGGTTCTGGTGACCGGGCTGACGCTGGCACTGGGAGTCGCCACCTGGATCTACTCCGACCTGAAATTGCAGGCGGACATGGGTTTGCTGCTTTGCTTCATGTTTGCCGGAAACATGATTGGAGCGCTGGTGCTGCTGCCGGCACTGCAGAGGGTCCTCCCCGGAGGAGGAGACAGCGCTGCGAAGGGTGCCGCCAAGGGGTAATCCGCTTCAGTGTAGTGATTCTGGATGTAGTGATCCTGGAGGCAGGAATCCTGGATGCCGTGACCCTCGCTACGGGCCGAAGCGCCGTTTGCGGGTCAGGCCGTTTGCGAGTCAGGCCGATGGCTCGTCGTGCCCCTCAGGCATCACCGATGTGGCAGCAGAATCGGTCGGGTATTGCTCGGTCGCAGGGCAACTCCCTGCGGCAAAAGAATCGACGGTAATCGCCTCGCGACGGGCCAGGTCCGCCTCGCGGAGGCGCCGCTCACCCTCCTCATCGATGACTCCTGCTGCGCGCCCTCTCTCGACCAGCGTCGAGGCCGGATGCTTTTCTAGACGCTTGGCCCGGATGGCATCCTTCAGCGCTTCCGTGTCGCCACGGGACGCGACGATCTTTTCCAGAGCCGCTTCGAGGGTCGCCAGGCCAGGGCTTCCGGCGGGCCGCGAGATCACATCCTCGGTGAGGCTACGGATCAGCGCCGATCCATCGAGCAGGTCGGCGGCGATTCGATCCGCCAGCCGATCGGAAGGACCGAGCGTGATCGCTCGACCAGGTACTCCCAGTAAACGAAGAGCCCACGCCGCCGGACGGTGTGGAAGGTTCTGGACGAACCCCGCCAGTGCTTCCTCGGTCCGAAGAACACAGGTTTCCATCAGGTACTGGACCAACTCAGCATCTCGGTCGGGACGACCGTCGTCGTGGAACTTCTTCAACGCTGCCGAACCGACGGCGATCCAGGAGAGGGCGTCGGCGAGTCGACCGGTCAGGTGCTCCTTGCGCTTGAGCGATCCGCCGAGACTGGCCATCGCGATGTCGGAACTGAGTGCGAAGTGAGCCGACAGGCCGGTCAGTCGCTGCTGGCAGCGGCCGATGATTCCGTCGAAGTCGCGCCCGGTCAGGCGGTAGCCGCTGAGTCGGTGGAACAGTGAACGGGTGCCATTGGACACGACGAAACCGACATGCCCCCAGAAGGCACGATCGAAGGCGGCCAGGTCTGCCTTTTCCACCGCTTCCAGTTCGGCGGTGACGAACGGATGGCAGCGAACTGCGCCCTGGCCAAAGATGATCATGGTGCGAGTCAGGATATTGGCACCCTCGACGGTGATTCCGACCGGAACTGCCGAGTAGGCATTGGCGAGTTCGTTTCGGGGACCGCGGCAGATGGCATTTCCAGCGACGATGTCCATCGAGTCATTGACCACCTCACGCAATCGTTCGGTGGCGAACGCCTTGGCGATGGCACTGATGACTGCGGGCTTCTCGCCACGGTCGACCGCCAGGGTGGTGATGCCTCGGAGTGCATCGAGGGCGTAACTGCTGGAGGCGCAGCGGACCAGCGGTTCCTGGACTCCTTCGAAGCGTCCGATCGGCAGACCAAACTGTTCTCGCACCGAGGCGTGAGTCGCAGCGACCCGCAGGCACAGCTGGGCGCCGCCCGCCGAACTGGAGGGCAGCGAGATGCCGCGTCCTGCCGAGAGGCATTGCATCAACATCCGCCAGCCCTTGCCACAGCCTCCTTCGCCGCCGATCACCGCATCGATGGGGACCCACACATCACGACCGCGGGTCGGGCCGTTGAGGAAGGGAACCCCGAGGGGGTCGTGTCGTTCGCCGATCTCGACTCCATCCAGGTCGGCAGAGACGAGTGCACAGGTGATCCCCAGATCATCCACCTGGCCGAGCAGGTGATCGGGGTCATGGAGGCGGAAAGCGACTCCGACCAGCGTCGCGCGCGGTGCCAATGTGATGTAGCGCTTGTCCCAGTTGAGTCGGATTCCGAGTATTTTCTGTCCGTCGACTTCTTGCTCGACCACCACGCCATCACTCGTCATCGATCCTGCCGCATCCGAACCGGCTCCCGGTTCGGTGAGTGCGAAGCAGGGAATTTCCTGACCGTTCGCCAGCAGTGGCAACAGGCGATCTTTTTGTGCGTCGGTTCCGTAGTGCAGTAACAACTCTCCTGGCCCCAGGGAGTTGGGAACCATCACGGTGATCGCCAGTGCGTTGCTCAGTGTGGCCACATGAGAGATCACTGCGGACATGGCGGCCGCGGAGAATCCGAGTCCGCCATAACTCTCGGGGATGATCATGCCGAAGAACCCGCGCGAGGCGAGGAAGTCGAACGCTTCATCGGAGATGGAACCGTCCTGGCGATCCTTCCAGTTATCGACAAATTGAGTCAACTCTGCGACCGGGCCATCGATGAATTCTCGTTCTCTTGCGGTCAGTTGCGCCGGCCCGAGGGAAAACCAGTGCTTCCAGTCCGGAGCTCCTGAGAAGATTTCACCGTCCCACCAGACCGTGCCCCCCTCCAGTGCCTCTCGCTCGGTATCACTGATGGCGGGGAGAACTTTCTTGACGATTCCCATCACCATCGAGGTGATCCACCAGCGCCGCAGGGGTGCGATGAAGCCGATCACCAGCAACATGGCAAAACCGATCCGGATGATCTGATCGGTGAGGGTCGGTGGTTCGGGGGAGAGTAACGGTAGAGCAGATAAGATCGCTCCGGCGACGGTCCAGGCCCAGCGCACCTTGCCCGCCAGTAGTAGCCATAGCGCCGGGACTCCGATCAGCAAGCAGAGGAGAAGTGGTGAAGCATCTTCGAACATCAGGATTCCTCTTCTCTGGCGGTGGGTGAGGGCACCAGGCGGCGCAGATCATCTTCCATCAGGTCGACTCCGAACCAGCCGAGCAAGGCATCGAGTAGTTCCAGCGGGTTGATACCGCCGTCGATGGTCACCACACCCAGTGTACCCGAAATGGCGAACCAGGTGTTCCTGCTGCTGCGCTGAGCCTGCGACAGTTGAGCCAGTGAGGGTGCCGGGATCAGCCAGTCATGATGAAGTTCTCGGTGCCACTGCAGCAGTGAGCACGATTCTCCCTCGACATGGTGATCTCCCCTGAGGATGCAGGCGTTGAGCCAGCTCCTGAGAGGAGCAGAGATGGCCGAGTCGTCGGTCGTTCCTGGCGCGGCCTTGGCGAAGGGGAAGGCGACCAGCATCGTCGGAAAAGATGCCGAGCGCAGCACTCCGGCGGGCTGTCCCGGTCGTGGGTCGTGGCCGATGGTGAAGCGTGGAGCGAGGTTCGCATCGACGAAGCCGACCGCCGGGTGCAACCAGCAGGTCGCTTCGATCTCGCCGTAGAGTCCCAATCCGGCACCGACGCGACCGCGCACCGTGTCGGTCAGATCGTCGATTCTGGCGCTCAGGTCGAGAGCAGTGCAGCCGCATGGCAGGAGGCTCAGCAGTACCAGCAGGACGATTGCGCGACGATTCGACCAGACTCTCATCGACCACTCCTTCCGGGTCGTTTTCGACCCACGGCTGCAGCATGGACCATCGAGCCCCCCTCTTGAAGGTGTCCGGTAACGGATTCTGTAGTACTGGCACCGCTGCAAGATCTTTTTTATCATTTCCGCTCGGCAGAGCCGTTGCTCGTCGAATTGCACGGCTTCGTCGATGTTTCAGGAACCCGTGCCAGGAATCTGTTTCAAGAAACCGTGTCAAGAAACCGTGTCAAGAAACCGTGTCAAGAAACCGTGTCAAGAAACCGTGTGGAAAGGTGCCTCGATGGTAACCAAGCTTCTCTCGAGCAGATGTTCGCCACAACTCTGCTGCTGGATCCGCCGGCGGGGCCGCGGCGGGTGCCCGAGATGGTCGACGACTCTGACGATCGTTGCGCTCTGCTGGACCAGCGCAATCGCAGCGCAGATTCCCCAACCTCCGACCGAACGGGTCGATCTCGAGCGATCGGTCGAGAAACAACGAAATGCCGCTCGAGATGCACGGCTGCGGGTGGAGCAGGGGCCCGGCGAGGTGGAGCAGGTGCTGGAACTGCTGCGGGATCCTTCTGGAACCGTCCGCGATCAGGTCTTTGGCCAGATCGTCGAGCAGTGGAGTGTCGAGCAGCGCCGAGCCTTGAGAGTCGGTTTTGGTCTGACGAAGCCGAAGGAGCGAGCAGCGCTGGGGCTCGATGAGATCCTGGCGGAAATCTTCCTCCAGCAGCCCGATGCCGAGGTGAAGCGT
This sequence comes from Planctomycetota bacterium, assembly GCA_012960845.1. Taxonomy (GTDB): domain Bacteria; phylum Planctomycetota; class UBA8108; order UBA1146; family UBA1146; genus QNYK01. The sequence continues at coordinate 11,144 of DUAN01000193.1, forward strand.
GAGTTGCTGGCAGTGGTCCGCCGATCCTCCTCCGCCGATGCACGGGAGATGGCCCTCGGTGCACTGGCAGCACTGCCGAGTTCAGCACACGACAAGAAAATGATCGAGTTGGTCACGCAGCAGGCGAAGAGGGGGTCTCCATGGTTTGTCCAGGGAGAAGCGCTGCGCACCTTGGCGGTCATCGATGGCGAGGCCGCCAGAGCATTACTGGAACGGCGATTGACCGAGAAGAAGTTGCCAGCACTGCGCATCGCCGCCTTGCAGGGACTGGTGGTGGTGGACCTCGAACGGGGATGTCGTGCGGCCTTCGAGGCGGTGACCGATCGTTGGAAGGATCGGCAAGGGATCTGGGGCGAACGGATTCGTCGGGCGGGCCTCGAGATCCTTGCCGTGGAGGGGCGGGCTTTGCCTCGTGATCGTCGAGCGGAGTTGATCGACGGGTTGATCCCCTTGGCCTCCACGTTGGAGGGCTCGACCCTGGCACGACTGTGGCCGACCTTGCAACTCATCACCGAGATGTCAGATCAGAGTTCTCCCATCGGCTCGAGTTTCAGTTCGTGGGATTCATGGTGGAAGTCCCATCGTAAGAGCTGGGTGGAGGGGGGTGCGGGCGAGGATCAGACCGGAGCCGGCGATCGAGCGGAGGATACCGATGACCCGACCCAGGGCACCCGGGTGGTTCGATATCACGGTGTGCCGCTCGACTCGACTCGAATCGTCTTCCTTTCCGATGTCTCCGGTGGGATGTCGCGAACGGTGGATGGTCGTTTTGGTGGGGATGGTGCCAGGCGCATCGATGTTGCGCGGAACGAATTACTGCGGGTGCTGGGAGAGTTACCTCGCGAGGCGCTGGTCCAGGTCGTGCACTTCGGCAGTCATAGTATTCCGGCACTGCCAAGAGTTCAGCCGCTGGTCCGCAGTCGCAAGTCACTGGAGCAGAAGATTGGATCGCAGGAGGTTCCCTCGGGACGCGGGGAAGCGCGAGGAAACCTCTACGGGCCGCTGCGCCGTGCCGTTCTCGAAGCGGGCACCGATACGGTGATGCTACTCACCGAGGGCGCTCCCACCGAGGGGAGGGTGCAGCAAGGGGATCGCCTTCGCTGGCACATCCGACGCTGGAATCGGTGGGGGCAGGCGCGCATTCATGTGCTCTCGGTCGGCAAGATCCACGGCAAAAACCTTGAGTTTCTGCAAGGGGTGGCTCGCGATGGGGGCGGACAGTTTCACGATCTGGACGATTCCTTTGGCAAGTCGCAATCATCTTTTCGAGGGGCAGGGTCCCATCGTTAGATGCGACTGGATCGAGATGCGGCTGGCCGAAACGCGGGTCACTATTGCAGGAACAAGCGCTCGACACGCCAGACCAGATCGCCCTCCTGGTAGGCCAGTTCCAGCAGGTCGTCGGTTTCCAGAGTGACGGTGAAACCGTGGACCGGTGGCTGAATCGAGCGGTCGATCCAGCTGGCGTGCATCTGCTGGATGGCGAAAGATCGACCACGCCATACCAGCGAGCGGATCTCGATGGCTCCCCCGCGAAAGGCGGCCACCACTTCATCGAGGGCCTCGTGAATCTCTTCTTCTCGAATTTCCATTGCGCGACTCCGCTCAGTGTCGTTCGAAGCGACGGATGATGCCGACTAACTTGCCAAACACTTCCACCCGATGCTGGCCAGGATCGATCTCCATCGTCTCGAATCCGCAGTTCGCAGCCTCAAGTCGAACCGAGCGGACCGTTTTCTGTGGACCGACTTCTTCACCCTCATGTGGCCCGCGCCAGATCTTGAGAGTGCCCTCGCCGTCGATGGAGACCGCGGCGATCTCACCATTTTCTACCGTCGGCTGTCTTCTCACGATGGCGAGATCCCCCGACAAGATGCCGGCATCTCTCATGCTCATCCCTTCGATCTGGAGTGCGACGATGGTGGCAGCGGATCCAAAGGTCTTGGGGTCGATCGGGATGGTGGCATCCATCCTCGAGGTCGCGTCACCAGCACTTTCGATCGGCTCTCCTGCGGCGATGCGTCCCACCACCGGGATCGCTGAGGAAGTGGCGTCTTGTTGCTGCTGGATCGGTTGCCAGTTGCGAGACCCGGCTGCTGGGTCTCGCTCGATCAGCCCCATCTGTTCGAGGCGGCGCAGGTGTCGATGCACCGAAGCGGGGGAGGAGAGCCCCAATTGCCGGGCGATCTCTCGCACCGTGGCGGGACGGTTCTGGCGCACGCCCTGGCGCAGCAATTCCAGTACCTGCAGGCGATTGCCAGTGAGCGGTGGATGGGCGGATTGGGATCCCGCAGAAGTGGGATCGGTATGATACTGATCGGACGAATCAGCGGTCGGGGGAATCAAATCACCTCCACAGGAGGACCTGGAACCGATCTTCGGGTCCTGCGCCGTGGATCAGGATGGTGAACAGATGTTCGCGGGTCAAGCCTCTTCAGTGGCGTGGGTGCCGTGTTCGACGATGATGGTCGGGGTGATTCCCCCGCGGACAAAGAAGCGACCGGTCACCTTCATCCATCTCGGCTGACAGGCGGCCACCAGGTCGTCGAGGATCTGGTTGGTCACCGCCTCGTGAAATGCGCCCTCGTTGCGGTAGGA
>DUAN01000194.1 GCA_012960845.1 Planctomycetota bacterium
ATGATTCCTGGCTTGCCGTGGCCTCCACCACCACCGCCACCGGCATTGCCGGCTCGAGTGGCGTAGATCGACGCCGGGATCACCAGGTCGAGAGAAGTACCACCGCCACCTCCGAACTCTCCTGCAGTCGATGGAGTGACACTGGAGATCTGCTGGGTGGCTGCATTGAGTTCCATCATCGAGCCCGATCCGCCAGCACCTCCGCCAGGGCCGCCCAGTCCACCGGCAGCAGGAGTGGTCCCTGCCACCCCCTCCAGACCATCTTGTCCGGAGAGGTCGAGGGTTCCCGACATCAGGAATACCAGGTCATCCGGATTCCCGGTACCGGAGCAGCGAATCACCACCGGCGCATCGATGGGACCGGTCAGTTGGACGATCGCATTCTCCTCCAGATTGAAGGTGCGCATCTGAAACTCGCCGGGTGTTCCCCCGCCAAGGATCTCGAGCGGCGGATCTTCCGTCACATCGTAAATTGAGCCGTTGAGGCTATTCATCTCGTAGATGCGATTCGCTTGAAGAGTCACATCGACGGTGCCCGACCCGACCGCGTAAGGCGAGTTCTGCTCGGGTGAGAGCGCATTGAACTCGAGCAGGCCACCCCCCCAGATGGCAGAGCCCGCCAGTGGATCATAGTGGGTGAGGGTGTTGAAACTCTCGACCAGGGCTCCCTCGGCAGAGCCCCCCGCGGAGTTGTTGATGACCAGTGAACCGGAAGTCCAGACACCTGCAGCATCTTGTAATGCAGTGCTGGGAACCGGATCAGAAAGTTGCAACCTGACCCGGACAACGGTCAATCCTGGGGGAATATCGAGGCGGCTATCCCACTGAAAGGTGAACCTCTGCCCGGGAGCCACCGCATACGGAGTGGTATCGGTGAATTCAAATCCACTCGGAACAAAACCCTGTCCATCCCAGGTTCCCTCGAGTTCTGAACACTGTGTCCAGTTGCCAGAGTTGATCGGATCCTCGAACTCTGGAATCGCATCGAATCGACCTCGGACCGGCGAACAGAGGGTCACGAACTGAAGTGGGATCACTCCCGCCCGTATTCCTCCCGGAATCAGACCTGCAACGGTGTAGGGCGGGACCGCAGAGAATTCCCCCGGTGCCAGAACCGTCGCCAGCGGCACCTGGATCACCGAACTATTGAGAGGCAATCCTGCAGTGGATGCCGTGACCGAGATCGACAGTGCAGATGTATCTCCGGAGGGGATGATTCCCGTCGGCAACTCGACTCGAACCGCTTCCATGTCGGAAGGAAGAGTGTAGTTGACCCCGCCGGTACCGGTCTGGACGCTGGGCGATGGCTGGCTGGTGGTTCCATCATCGACATTGGCACTGGTGACCGAACTCAGGTTGTAGCCGTAAAGCACCACCACATTGTTCGGAACAATCGTTCCGCCAGCGTTCTGGAAGATGGTATCCCCATCATCGCCCACCGCGAATCCAACCAGTTCCGGGGCTCCGGTAAACACATCGGCACCGGAATAGACTCCGTTGACGAACAGTTCGACGGTACCGCTGCGAACACCACTCGGAACGACCACCTGGAGGAACGAAGGCGCACCGCAGGCGTTCGGATCGGTCGTGTCGATGGTGACGTTGGTCACGTAGCCCTCGAGGATGGTCTGGTTACTGAAGCTGCGAAACAGAACCCGGTTCTGTTGCAGCACAGGATCAAAATTCACCCCTTCGAGAGTCAACGACGAACCGCCGGTACCCTGGACCGGATCGGGGGTCACATTGTTGAGACTGGGTGAGATACAGTCGGGTGGCTCGGGTGGATCGGGTGGAGCCGTGACAGGTGGATCACCGAAACCCGCTCCAAAGCGGTGACCGGTATCGCAGCCACCGATGAACACCGAGAGTGCGAAAATCGCCAGCAGAAAAATTCTTGATGTACGTGTCGACATGTCCGCGTTGAGCACGCTGGATCTCCTTTCCCCCGTGCGGTCCAGGTGGGCACTCTGGAACCAGGACGGGGCTGCTTCATTTCATGACGAACAAGACCAACCCGATGTGAACCCTCGAGGGAAGCACCGGACTCATTTCGTTCCATTTCCTTTAGTTCTTACGCAAATCTTCGGCCATACCAACGGCGACCCTTCCCCGGAGGGAAGAGACGGGGTTTGCGCAGGATCCGAAGATCTGCGGAACCATTTTCCGTCAAGGAAGGTTAACGATTCGTACCGGGGATGTGCCACAAGTGGCACGGTCCAACGACGTACCTGGCACCTACCGATCTGGACGCACCCCCTACAGACCACCTCCCGGAGGAGACAAAGAGGCATCGTATAACCG
>DUAN01000195.1:0-1080 GCA_012960845.1 Planctomycetota bacterium
ACGCTGAAGGTTGCTGATGGAGAGTGACGATGGATCGTGGCTCACACCGAGGGAGAAGGCTTCGCAGTCACTGGTGTGATCGAATTGGATTCTACAGGCCACGGGCAGCCCTGGAATTGCACTCGCCCCCACCACCCTGAAATTAGAGTCCTGTGCAGTGGCGACCGCACAGAGCAGCGATAATAGGATCGTGATCCATTGTTTTTTCTGCACCGGCACCACTCCCCTTATCAAACGGACTTCCTTCTTCTAATGTTAGTAAGTAAATGATGAAGTGCGACATTGAATTGAAGAGGAACGCCAACAGGTCACAATTGGCAGGTCAAATTCAACTGTAACAGCCCGGAGTCGCAATTGACCACCTTGAGTCCTCACGAAGTTGAATCCACCGAAGTCAGTTTGAGAATTGGATTCCTGGTGTCCGATGGTCACCAGAAAAAGCGCCTGCTCCCCGACAACCGGATCAGTGGTGATCCGGATGATGAGGAGCAGCAGGGATGGCGCGCATCATGGACACGAATTTGAAGAGTTCAAACACCCGAGAGGATCCACCGTGGGATCTTCTCCACAGTCTGGGTATGGAGCCAGCGGTGGAGGCCCAGCCATAAACAGTCCGCCTAGAAAATACACGGTATCTGCAATATCCATCGTTCCACTGTCGTTCACATCGCAACTATCCACACAAGTGACCAGGTTCGCCAGTCCAAAGAGATAGTAGAGGGACGAGATGGCGTCCGCGAGATCCAGTGACCCGCTACTGTTGCAGTCTCCTCGCCAGAAGGGAACATTGTCACAGGCATCCAGGACTCCATTTCCATCCTGATCTCCACCAGCGGCAAAATCACAGGAATCGGGAATCCCGTTGAGATCACAGTCGGGCACCTGGTTGGCAGCGATGGCACATCCATCGAGGACCCCATCCAGGTCACAATCGAGTTCGCAGATGTCAGGGATTCCATCCTGGTTACAGTCTGGTTGACCTGGAGAGTATCCACATTCATCCGGTACGCCATCTTGGTCGCAATCCTCGCTGGTTCCGTTGGCAACATCAGTTCCATCGGGAGTTCCATTGAGATTGCA
>DUAN01000195.1:1268-13589 GCA_012960845.1 Planctomycetota bacterium
TCGGCGGGGACAGGTCAAACAAACAACCCACCACGAATCCAGACCCACTGAGCAGATTTGTTTCGAGCATCAGATAATCGGGACTCACTCCTCCGAGATTCGCTCCCTCGAGGTAGAACCCACGCTCAAGGTTGCTGATGGAGAGTGACGATGGATCGTGGCTCACACCGAGGGAGAAGGCTTCGCAGTCACTGGTGTGATCGAATTGGATTCTACAGGCCACGGGCAGCCCTGGAATTGCACTCGCCCCCACCACCCTGAAATTAGAGTCCTGTGCAGTGGCTACCGCACAGAGCATCAGTGCCAGGATCGTGATCCAATGTTCTTTCTGCACCGCCACAACTCCTCTTGTTATTCCATCCAAATTCTGAACTTCCTTTGTGCCAATATTAGTAAGTAATTGATGGAGTGTGAATTTGAATCGAGAGGGACGACAAACAGGTCACAATTGGCAGGTCTAATTCAACTGTAAAAAACAGGAGTCGCAATTGACCATCTTGAGCCCTCACGGAGTTGAATCCAACGAAGTCAGTTTGTGAAGTGGCTTCCTGGTGTCCGAAGGTCACCAGGAAAGGCGTCTGCTCCCCGTCATCCGGACCAATGGTGATCCGGATGACGAGGAGCAGCAGGGATGGCGCGCCTCATGGACACGCACTTGAAGAACTCACGCACCCGAGAGGATCCACCGTGGGATCTTCTCCACAGTCGGGATATGGAGGTAATGGTGGAGGTCCATTCGAGAACAGTCCTCCGAGAAAATACACGGTATCTGCAATATCCACCGCTCCACTGTCGTTCACATCGCAACTATCCACACAAGTGACCAGGTTCGCCAGTCCAAAGAGAAAGTAGAGAGACGCGATGGCATCCGCGAGATCCAGTGACCCGCTACTGTTGCAGTCACCTCGCCAGAAGGGAACATTGTCACAGACATCCAGGATTCCGTTTCCATCCTGATCTCCACCAGCGGCAAAATCACAGGGATCGGGAACCCCGTTGAAATCACAGTCGGGCACCTGATTGGCAGCGATGGCACATGCATCGGGGACCCCATCCAAATCACAATCTAGTTCGCAGATGTCCGGAGTTCCGTTCTGATCACAATCGCTCGCTCCCGGTGCGAATCCACATTCATCGGGAACTCCATCCAGGTCACAATCAGAACTGGTACCGGCAGCGATGTCTTCGCTATCCTGAACAAAGTTGCCATTGCAATCGACCAGGATCTCGACTGAACCATCCTCGATAGTCGGAGTGGATTCCACCCCATTCATCACGATCAGAATCTCCACCATGGGATCGTGCAAAGTAGCGGAAAACTGCAAGGGAGTACTCCCTGGGATCGCTGTTGCAGCCACTGAATAGGTCACGATGACGATTTCTTGATCGATCCCTGCCATCAGGGGATTGATCGGTTCGGTCAGATCGATCAGGCAACCGACGATGATTCCCCCCCCATTGATCGGGTTGGCATCCATCATCAGAAACTCCGGACTGACGCCTCCGAGATTCGATCCCACCAGGTAAAACCCATTTTGCAGGCTGGAAACCGATAACTTCGAGGAATCATGGGACACACCAAAGGAAAAAGCTTCGCATTCAATCGTGTGATCGAGGTAGATGCGACACACCACGGGAAGCCCAGGGGATCCAGCCGAACCGACAATACGCAAGTTCGAACTTTGAGACCAGACCTGGGTTCCCCCGGAGATGATCATCCAGATCGATAAGGCTAGGTAGGCTTTCTTCATCTGTCCCCTTGAGGTGACCCGGTGACTTCCAGAACTGAAGTTCCAATATAGGTTTTGATTCGACCACATCGATCATTTGACCAGAGTCCTGAAAGGAATGACACGAATGGGAGACAGATGTTTCGGATGGAATCGAAGGCGGGTTGCTGCGGCAACAATTGCTGCAGCAACCCGCCTTCATCTACTCAAAGCAGCAGTTTGATCAGTCGAGACATTCCAGTGGATCAAAGGTGAGATCGGGACCCCGCGTCAGTTCTGTTGGGGCTGGGAGAATTTCACCACTACCGAAGAGACGACCGAGTAAGCGCACAGGATCTGCGATGTTCAATTGACCATCGTCATTCATATCGGTGGCATCCTCACAGAGCGCGGGAACTCCATCGAACAGGTACTGGAGACAGTGAATCGCATCGCTGATATCCACGGAACCGTCTCTATTCGAATCGCCCCTGCGGAAATGAATCGCCAGAGTTGGATGATCAAAGGGGGGAAGCGCATTACGGACCCGCTCATCCGTCAGTGCCTCGAGAAACAGCACCAGGTTCGCCTGTGCTCCCGCAGGCAGGTTCAGCGGAGGGGTCCCCGGGCCCCCATCCGGGTTCTGGAAGTCACCCCCACCGTTGTAGAAGGAAACAACCTCGGCCAGGGTTTGCTTGCCGCCATTGTGGAAATAGGGAGCGCGGAGTTCGACATTTCTCAGCGGAGGCGTCTTGAACCTTCCGATGTCTCCGGGATTCCCGGTGACACCGAAGCGTCCCTGATCCTCATTCTCTGGACGGACTCCGATGTCGTGGAAGACTCCATCGGCAAGAAACGGCCCGCCGTGACAGGGCAAACAGTTGTTGAGAAATAGGTTCATTCCCATGACCTGTTGCGGGCTCAATGCATTGGGATTTCCCGCGATGAACTGGTCGAGTGGAGTCTGGTCCGCCAGCAGTGTTCTCTCATAGGTGGCGATGGCAAAGGCGATCCTCTCACCTGTGATCTCCGGCGATCCAAAGGCCATCTGGAACAGCGATTCGTAATCGGAGAACTGCGACAGCGTGTCGAGCATCGCCTGCGGGATGTCGTTGGCGTACTGGAGTGGCGCGGCAGCTAGCAATCGAGCCCGAACATCATCCCAGGTCCGGACCTCACAACCCATCTCGGCATCCGAGATGATCGGACCCACCGCTTGGGCTTCCAGAGCGCCGGCGGCAGGATTGGTGTTGCCCGGGATACTGACAGCACCCGTCTCCGGATTCAGGAACTGCGGTCCTGCGCGTCCATCCCAGAAGAGCCTTCCATCAAACATCGCATTGATGGCAGAGGGCGACTTCCGGCGAGTGACCTGTCGCTCAAGTCCAAAGATGGGGTCATCGGAAAGGACTCCGAGGCAACTTTGATTTTGCACTCCGATCGAACCACGGATGTCATCGGGCGTTCCAAAGTTCCCGTCGGGTCCAGGATGAACCGACAACGGATCGAAGGAGCGGGAGTCGCTACCCCCATTTTCCATCGAGTGGCAACTTCCACAGGCGATCGAACTGTCGGCGGAGAGTTGCGTTTCCCAGAACAGGATCTTGCCGAGCATCGCCTTCTCCGTGGTGAAAGGATTCTGGGCCGTGAAAGGAACCGGTGGCAGCGCTGGCGGGGGAGGAGGACCGCCACCAGGTGGAGGCGGAGGTGGTGGTGGCGGAGGTCCCTGGGCGATCAAACTTTGACCCCACAGACCGACCACGAGCCACGCCCAAAGCGGCAGCGAAACCCGATTCAACATCATTGGCAACAACTTCAATATTCCTCCAGCCTCACAGTAGAACTGAACCACTTGAGCATCGATTGAGGGGCAACTTACAGGGGAATCACAGGGAGATCACACCTCTAGTGTCCATCTTACGAGCAAATCCCCTTCGAGTCACGATGCCCTCATGACTTGGCACATATTCCATTCAAAACCCCATCTGAACCGCTCCGTTGCAGATTTTTTCCGAATCCGACCGTCCGCCGAGGCGATGCGGTCCTTCATTCACGATCCTGTTGCATACTGGACCCGGTCATGGAGATGATGGCCAGCGCGACAGAAAGCAGGAATGACGTTGATCCAACAACAGGACCTACAGATCCTGAGTCGAGTACTCCTCCTCAGCATCCTGTGCCTCTGCAGCTGCATCCGGCACAACTCAGGCGCCGATGCCGATCCGCGGGTCCTGCTGGAGCCGGCTGCCGTGGCTGGATTTCAATCGGTGGTCCAACGCTGTGGTGCAGACCCACCGCAGGGGATCGTCGATGTCAAATCCACCGGGCTTGCACTGCTCGACATCCAAACCGATGGCACTCCAGAAATTCTACTCACAGCAGGATCCACCACCGACCGATACCTTCAGCAGCAAGCTGGATTTTCACCGTCATGGTTCCGCTGGGTTCAAGGAGACCGAATCGATGTGGAACCGATCTCCCAGGCCCAGAACCTGCCCCCGATGAAGTGGAACTGCGGCGTGGCGGCAGCCGACCTCGATGGAGACGGAGATGACGACCTACTCCTGACAGGAATCGGTGAGATTCAGTTGGTCGAGAATATCGAGGGGCGCTGGAACCCTGTGACCGACAGTGGACTCTCTGTAGAGGGCTGGTGTACCAGTGCGGCCTTCGGCGACCTCGACCTCGATGGCGATCTCGATCTCTACATCTGTCGGTACCTCGACTACGACTTCGAATCGCCTCCGCTCCATGGAGATGAGTGGTCGTGCTTGTGGGAAAATCGCCCGGTGCTGTGCGGACCAAGAGGCTTGCCGGCACTGACCGACCTGGTCTTTGAAAATCTCGGCGGGTTGAAGTTCCAGGATGTCACCCAGCAATGGGGATTCACTCCCAGTTCTGCCGGATATGGACTGGCGGTCACCATCATCGATCTGTACGGCGATCCCCATCCGGAGATTTTCGTCGCCAATGATTCCTGTCCCAATCACCTCTGGTCGCGCTCGCCATCGGGCCGCTGGAGCGAAGATGGGCTCCTCTCCGGTATCGCAGTCGATGAAGATGGGCAAGAACAGGCGGGGATGGGAATCGGAGTCGGAGATCTCGACGCCGATGGAAAACTCGACCTGGTGGTGACCAACTTCGAACGTGAAAGTCTCAACCTCTACCTCAACCAGGGCGATGGCACATTTCGTGACGAAGCCGCGATGCGAGGACTGGCAGCGTCGAGTCGACCGATGTTGAGCTGGGGTGTGGGTGTCGCAGACCTCGATCTCGATGGCCTGGTCGATCTGTTTGTCGCCAACGGTCATGTCTACCCCGAGGCGGACCGGGTTCCCTCCTCGGTCGGCTACCAGCAACGAGATCAATACTGGCTCGCCCGACGAAGTGGCGACAAGATTCGCTTCGAGGAGCAGTTCGAGAAGGGCCTCAGTCAGTGGAAACATCTCGGCCGATGTGCAGCACTCTGTGACTTCGACCGAGACGGGGACGTCGACATCCTTTCGACCAGTCTCAACGGTGCCCCCCACCTACTGATCAATCATGCCTCAGAAACCTCCTCGTCGATCCGAGTTCGGCTGCAGCAGGATGGGCTCAACCGTCAAGGGATTGGTGCATCGGTCGGGCTGCGTCATGAGGGAAACTGGATTCCGTACCCGATCCTCCGACAGGACTCTTTCCAGACCTCCAGCGAGGCGGAAGTGATTCTCGCCACCGATTGGATCGAAGGAAGTGGACCACTCCAACTGGAGGTTCGCTGGCCCGACGGGGAAAGAGAGATTTTTCCGGTGAAACGAAACGGCTTCTTCACCTTGAGAAGAGGTCAGGGTGCGCCCATCTGATGCGAGGAGCATCGAATCCACCGGCACCGCTGGAATGAAACAATCGGGGCGAGAGGATTCGAACCTCCGACTTCCTGCTCCCAAAGCAGGCACTCTGCCAAACTGAGCTACGCCCCGTCAAATCCAACCTTCTCGACTGTACCCTCGATGCTCGTGCAGGATCGATGCACTCGCCCTTTTCCCGCAGGAAAACCAGAAACGGGGAACCGGCTCGGGTCGCAGAAATGAAAGACCTTGGTCTTTCGAACCTCGACGCCTGCTGTCAATCAAGACAGCCTAGTTCACCTCGAATGCAAGTTGATGACCCAATAACTCGGAAGATTCAACGAAGATGGTCTGGTTCTCCTTATCCCGGAATAACCACCCCTCGACTCCGTCTTTCCTCCAACTCTCAACCGGTACGATTTCGTGTACTCGTGCGTACTGGTGCAACTGTTCCGCCATACGTTTCCCCCAGTTGGACAAATCCTGGCGATCCGAACTCCGGCCCACCCGTCCTGGACCGAGATCCTCGGGGGCGGATGGGCGAGTGTCAAGGGAGACGGTGATTCGTCGCTTCGCTCAGGATAGACTGAGGGGAGTCCCCTTGGACCGCGACCCGCGGGAGGGAGCCCGGTGCCAGCGAGCGACAGCCAGATTTCTTCCCGATCGCGGCGCCGTACGCCGACGGGCCTGAGAGTTCCACGCCTGGAACCACGCCTGCGGGCGGGGCGCGCCAGGATCTTGCGCCACTGTAGCCGCAGGGGAGCCGCTTCCGGGATCGCCATCGGGCTGCCGCTGGCCACCATCATCTGGCTCACCGACCACGACCCCGGCAGGGCTGCCTTCACCGCAATCGGCGTCGGGCTGCTGCTGGCGACCGTCTTCGCCTCACGACAGCGACGCCGTGCGGCGACACTGTGGCCGAGAATCTGGGACCGGATCATCGGTTCTCAGTCGTTGATCGAGACCATCCTGGATCGCCAGCAGCAACCCGCAGGGAACCCGTGGCTCGATGCACTGAGGGCGCGGAGCGCTCACCTCCCGCTCCCTTCTCCCACTGCGCTACGGCGCCACCTGCCCGCTCCCGATCCCCGTCCCTCGCTGGCGCTGACCGCCACGGCGATGCTGATCGGAGCCGTGCTGGGACCGTTCGATCCGATCCCCGAGGTTCAGCTGAATCAAGACTCCGGGAGTACCTCGGTGGCTCAGATCTCCAGCGAACTGCCCACCGATGAGCAGCTGCGTTCCCGACAACAGCGGATTCGGGGTCGAGAGGATGCAGCCCTCGCCCTGGCGGGTCGTCCGGCACTGGAGCCGCTGGCACGGCAGATTCGCGGGCTGTCGCCGGCGACCACCGCACCACAATCGCTGCTGCCGCGAGATCTGCAGGCGGTCCAGGCGGCGCTTCAGCGCCTTGCCGCCGGGGATCCGATAATTCCAGAGGTGGCACTGTGGAACCCGCTGCTAGCTCTCGACTCCCGAAGCCCGATGGTCACTTCCGCCGCTCTTCCAGGAGATGGAGCGTCGCTCGCCCTCTCCACCGATCCGGGGAATGAGGCGGTGACCCGCTCCACCGCACTCGCCGATGGAGGTTCAGATCGCCCCACAGATCTCTCGCCGACTCCCTTCGACCCGCAGCTCAGTGCCGCCCCGATCGACTCGATTCAACTCGCTGGAACTGCTACCGACGACGCTTCCGATCTGCGCCTCGACACCTCGGTGGTGACTCCCCCCGGCGAAGAATCTGCTGCATCCTGGGACCGGGTCCGGGATGATCCGCAACTGGCACCGCGGTGGAGCCGGGTGATCGATCTGTATCAATTGTGGATTCGCGGGAAGGAGGGCTCAGGTGGTGGATGATGCGGTCCAGCGTTTTTGCCAGCAGGACCTACAATTACGAGAGGCACTCGGTGCGGTCATCTTTGGCCAGCCCGATGCGGTCGATGGTGCCACCTGTGCACTGTTGGCCGGAGGTCACCTGTTACTGGTCGGCGTCCCCGGAACCGGGAAAACCAAACTGGCAGAAAGTCTCGCCGACAGCACCGGTCTGAGCCGGGGTAGAATTCAGTTCACCCCCGACCTGCTGCCGGCCGATATCCTCGGCGGTGAAACGCTGCTACCGGGAAGCAGTGGCGATCGAGTCGAGTTCCGACCTGGTCCCGTCTTCACCCAGTTACTGATCGCCGATGAGATCAATCGCGGCACTCCGAGGACCCAGTCTGCCCTGCTCGAGGCGATGCAGGAGTACTCGGTCACCATCTCGTCCCATCGCCATCGTCTCGATCCGCTCTTCAGCGTCATCGCGACCCGCAATCCGATCGAGATGGAAGGGACCTATCCGCTGCCGGAGGCGCAGCGAGATCGTTTCTTACTCGAAGTTCAACTGCACAGTCCAGCACCCGAGGTGCTGACGCGAATCGCTGCAGCCACCACCATCGAGACCCAGATGACAGCGACCAAGGTGCTCGAGCCCAAGCAGATCGAGTCGATGCGCCAGACGGTGCGACGGGTCATCGCCGCCGATTCGGTGATCGATCGGGCGGCTCACTGGGTCGCAGCGACCCGACCGGAGGACCCCACTGCTCCCGAGCCAGTCCGACGAGGCCTGCGGCTGGGTGCCGGAGCACGTGCATTGCAGGCGCTGATACTCAGCGGCAAGGTCGAAGCGCTGCGCAACGGCCGGACTCACCTGGATGATGAAGACTGGAAGAAATGGCGTCACGAGGTGATCCGACATCGACTGGTGTACTCCCTCGAGGGGGAACTGGATGGCCTCGGTCCCGAGGAGATCGTCTCGGCAGTGGACCGGGCGGTGGCTCATCAGGGATGACGACGATTCAACGACTCCCCCGACTCCCTAGCATCCGGCTCCCTGGCACCCGACTTCCGCTCGGTCTGCTGGTGGGCGTGCTGGCACTGTCTCCCATCCTCGGGGTTCACGGCCACGATGACGACCCGCTCGAAGCGATCGTCTCGATGATCGCCTCCTCCCCGGACGATCGGTCGAGAGTCGAACGAGCGGTCCTGTGGGCTCGTGACCAGCAGCGAGTGGATGAACTGATCGATGCCATCGCCGAGCACGGTCTCCAACATCGCTCCCTGGCAACGGTCCAGGCCGCGATCGACATCGCCACCGAGAAGGAATACTACGAGCGAGCGGTGGCGATCCTCGAGGCATCTGTTGAACTGGATCCATCCTCTGGAATACGGCATCAACTGGCATCGATGTGGCTGGCAGGAGGCTGGCCGCAACAGGCTCGCCAGGTCGCCAGCGACCACCTCTCGAGTGACCGCTTTGTCGACATCCGCATCGGACTGCAACTGTTCGAGGGCCCCCTCCCCTCCACCACCGCTGCGCAGATCTCCAGCAGCCGAGTGAAACTGCTGGCCGCTCGTTCGGGGCGGTGGCAGTGGGGCGTAGCGCAGCTTCAACATCGAGGAGAAGTGGCGGCGGCACTCGAGATCGCCATCTCGGGGGGCCTCGTCGCCGAAGCGCGGCAACTCCTCACTCTCGGCGCTCGTCCCGAGGAGGGCCCCATGAGCCTGCGGCTGGCGCGACTGCTGGGGCAGACGCACTGGCAAGGAGAGCCGCTGATCGACCGGGACACCGAGGATGGAACTCGCTGGCGCGCCTCGATGGGCTTCGACACGCTGTGGCGGTCGATCCCACCCCGACCCGATCCGTTGGCGTCATTGAGCAGCGCCCTCGAACAACTCGATGGCGCAGACGAGGCCGCTGCGCGAAGGACGGTCGCCCTGTGGCGGCTGGCAGGAGGCGGCAACAACGACCAGGAATTGATCACCCGACTCATCCTCGACCAGCGCAAACCAACCTGGCTCGGTGCCGACCGCCTGCCCCAAAGTATCGAGCGACAATTGCGCCAATCCTTCCGACCACAGGATGCCCACCTCGCCATCTCTGCAGCGCTGCGCGCCATCGAGGGCACCCCTCTCGAAGCAAGGCTCTGGTTCCAGGCGGGACGGCTGTCCGACCAACCCGAGCAGATCCAGCGATCGATGCGAATCGCTCCACGAGGAGAGGTTTCAGTGCAATGGTCGCCGGGAATCGACGCTCGCTGGAAGCTACCCGATCAGTTCACTCACCTCTCCGAGGTCTGTGATCCCATCGCCCTGCTCCCCCCGACCACCTTGCCTGCGGCGGGCGCACTGATGGGTAGCGTCGCCGGTATACCGGTTCGAAGAGTCGGGCTCCCCCCCAGCGATCGACAATTCCATCTCGATCACTGGCAACTGCACTCACCCGGTGGCGATTCCATCGCCGGAAAAATCGGTGGTCGCGGGCTGTCGCTTCGCATCACTGACGGAGTTTGGCTTCGCGGAGATGATCGATCGCTGCAAGTGATCGATACTTCGAACCCCGTAGAACGAGTGCTGATCCGCTGGCTCCCGCGCAAGGGCAGTTCGCTGCTCGACCGGGATGGATTGCCCAGAGCGGAGATTCTCGACCAGATCTTCGGATCCTCGGCCCGACAAGATTGCCTTCGAGTCGCCACGGTTCCACCACCGATGGAGTTGGCGATGCAAACCTTTTGCGAGGACGCTGGGCGCAGAGCACGAGATACCGAATCGATGCGCTGGATCAATTTCCGCCCGGCGGGGAATCAACATTGGTGGGTCGATGTGGCCGGTGTTTCGGGATTATTCTTCAGCGGTTTCCCGGATTGCGTCATTGCCGATCGCACGCTGCCGCAGGAAACGGTGCCAGCCAGTTCCATCGAGACCATTCCTGGCCCCCTCCCCTCCTCCCCACTACACCACCTCGGAACCCGTCAGCACGGAATCGAGCCAACCGCCCAGCAACCATCCATCGATGCCATCGATGCACCACGGCCACTGCTCCCCAGCGGCGAACGATGGCTCCTCTCGGCGGGTCACCGACAGCGGGTGGTGCTGACCGACTCCGGTCTGGTCGGCTACTTTGAGAGCGGGGCTTCGCGTGCATCGTGGTGGAAAGAACTGCTCACCCCGCCGTTACCCGGGGTCGGCGGTTTCGCTCCGCTACCGGCCGCCACCGTTCGCCCTGATCTTCCCTGGGCCGATGGCGCAACTCCTCGTCTGATCGAAGTTCACGACGGTGACGGCGCCCGGCGGTTTTTACTGCTGGCGAACCGTCCCACCATCATCGATGGCAGTCTGGACCCGCAGCCGTGCGATACCTTTGCCGACACCGATGCCTTTGCCGCTGGCACCATCGACGACGAGGGTCAGCTCTGGCTGATCGATGCGAGCGGTCAACGACTGTTGAGCCGAGCCGGGAGCGAACCGTTACCCCGCTCCGGTGCCTATCAGTTGATTGCGACCGCCGACCGGATCGTCATCCTCGGCATCGAAAAGGGTCAAACATGGCTGATGCAATTCGACGGCCACTCGCTGCAGGAGTTCTCACCACCACCACTGCCCGACGAGCGGGATCGACCTCATCTTCGGGTCGCATCTCTGGCTCGCTGGGGAGATGAAGTGCTGCTACTGGCGGACCGATTGTGGCGGATCTCGAGCGACGGGAAGAGTCATCAGGCACTGACTCCGGCTCCAGACGATGGGGTCTACAGACCGGTCCACTGGGTTCAATCGGCTCCGAGAATCACTCACGGTCCGGCTGCCTCGACCCTCATCGAAATCGACCGTCCCTGGGGTGTGACCGAGATCTGGAGCACTCGATGAGCGCTGCGTCATCCCTCGATCACTCGCGGCTGATCGAACGACTCGCCGGTCGATTGCGCTGGAGAGAAGCGGTCGATGGAGTGTCCGCCGGCCAGGGTCGTGGTTCACGCAGTGCCGCCAGTGGCGAGTTCGACAACCACGTCCGGTGGTGCCCCGGGGACGATCTGCAGCGGCTCGACCTGCGAGTCTGGTTGCGCCTTCGCCAGCACTGGACACGCAGTTATCGCGACGACAGTTCGGAGCCTCTGACCATCATCCTCGATGGCGGAGCCTCGATGGGATTCGGCGACAAACCACAAGCGGTATCGTGGACCTGTGAACTGTTCCTGGCGGTGGCTCGATCTCGTCGCGATCCTCATCGATTGTGGATCCTCGACGATGGAAATGCGCGAGTGGCCCTTGCTGGCGATCGCTCCGGAGTTGCGACCCGAGGAGATCTCCGTAGCGCCCTGCAGCGAGTGAAACCGACCGGTTCGGGGCCAGGAAGAGTGGTGGTGATCTCCGATCGCATCGTCTTCGACGATCTCGATGACCAGCTGCAGGGACTGAACCGATGGGCAAAGCCGATCTGGATCAGCCCCTGGCTCCCCGAGGAAGTTGCCCCCACCCCCAGCGGTCAGGTCCGACTGGAGGCGAAACAAGAACCTCCCTGGATCGGCACCATCGATCGCTCCAGCTGTCAGAGATATCGACAACGGTTCGACCGGTACCAGCGTGCCCTGCGATCGTGGCTGACTCGCCGCGGCGGATCCCATCTTCCGATCGATGCCTCGCAGCATGGAGACGCGCTCATACGACCGCTACTGCACCGCAGTGGCCCCCTCGAGGTGGTCTCCGGATGATCTTCGAAGTCGTACATCCCGGCTGGCTGCTGCTGACCCCGTTGTTCCTTCTGATGTGGTGGCTCCAGCGCACTCGATGGATGGCGGGGGCCACCACGATGGTCGTCCCCAGTACCTTGCTATGGCACCGAGCGGTACCTCAGCACAGTCACGGCGTGCCGATCCGAACGTTGCTGTTGGCACTGGCACTGCTGTTCACTGCAGCGGGACCACGCTTGCTGATGCCGGACCAGGCGGTGATCGGCGCCCGCCGAACTCTTGACC
>DUAN01000196.1 GCA_012960845.1 Planctomycetota bacterium
CCACCGACCTGGTCGATGAGATGCTCACCCGTACCGGTGGGCGACGCTGCGAATTCTTCATCGATGCCGCCGGCGTCGGTCTGATCTTTGAACAAATCCCGGCACTGATCCGCACCCAGGCGACGGTGCTGATGTATGCCCACGGCCATGGTGGGGCCAGCCTCGAGGCGATGAATGCAGTCCAGTTCCGCGTACCCACCTTGCTTTGCCCCTGCGGAGCATCCGGTGGATTCGATGAGGATGGACGGCCGTCGATTTACCGCAGGTCCTTGCAGTTGATCGAAGATGGGACGATCGAAGTCGCTGATCTTGTCACACACCTTGAATCGGGTCTCGAATCGGTTCCCACCAGTTTTGATCAGGCCTATGGTTCGCCGGGCTATATCAAAGCGGTGACCCTGATCCAGGGCCCAGGTTCCTGAACAGGATCGACCAGATGAACCCCAATCCTTGCTGCTCCAGTAGCAGATCATCTCGATGACTTCACCGCTCGATCCAATCGTAAGTGGCTCTGCACTTCGTATCCTGATCACAGGCGCTTCTGGCCTGATCGGTTCTTCTTTGATTCCGCTGCTCGAGCAGCAGGGGCATCAGGTCGTTCGAGCGGTCCGCAGACCGCCTCTGACCCCGGATGAAGTGCGCTGGCGTCCGTTGACCGATGCCCAGGAGCTGCCCACCGAAGAACTGGAGGCATTTGAAGATCTCGATGTGGTGGTTCACCTGGCGGGTGAGAACATCGCCACCGGTCGCTGGAGTGAGAAGAAGAAATCAAGAATTCGGTCGAGTCGGATCGAAGCGACACGAAATCTGGTTTCTCTGTTGAGCAGTACCTCTTCACCTCCAGGTACCTTCATCAGTTCCAGTGCCATCGGAGGGTATTCAGCAGATGGAGATGATGGGAAGACGGAAGCGTCTCCTCTGACTGATTCCTTCCTCGGTCATCTTTGCCGCGATTGGGAAGAATCCAGTGCTCCGCTGCAAACGGTCGGCACACGAGTGGTACACCTTCGGATCGGGCTGGTGCTGACTCCTGCTGGGGGAGTCCTTGGAAAATTACTTCCCATCTTTCGTTGGGGCCTTGGGAGTCGGCTCGGCTCCGGTCGCCAGTGGATGAGCTGGATCGATCTGGATGACCTGATCCGCATCATCTCACTGTCGATCGAGGACTCCTCGATCGACGGCGCGCTGAATTGCGTCGCGCCGGGAGCGCTGCGAAACATCGACTTCACCACAACCCTGGCGGCAGCGTTGAAGCGTCCGGTGGCCCCACCGATTCCAGCGTTCATCATCCGGATGCTCTTTGGCCAGATGGGGCAATCGCTACTCCTGGAGGGCCAGAGAGTCATTCCTGCCAGATTGAATTCTCGCGCATTTCGATTTTTGAGCCCGGATCTTCCAGCGGCATTGAGGAATCAGTTGCGGTGAACTCGCACCGAGGACTCCGACTCAGAACCGAATTGTGATGATCCCCCGTGCCATCTACCATGATCCCGCCTTCGCCCCGAATGTCGGTCGTGGAGGCCAGGAGGATCCGATGAAACCTGCTCTGTTCTCGCTACTTCTGCTACTGGGATGCCTGGCGCTTCACGGTGGCTGCACAGCTCCTCCCCCTCCCACTTCATCGTTGCTGAAACTTCATCTCGACGCGCTCAATCAGATTTCCCAGCACAAGTTTGTCGAGGCAGAGGCGACCCTCCTGAAACTGGTGGACTTCGCGCCTTCAGCGTTTGTTCCTCGCTTCAATCTTGCCGTCAGTCAGTTGAATCAGGCGGAGAAGGGTACCGAACGAGCGCTGGAGACCCTCCAGGTGGCTGCCGACCTGAAACCGGATGATCCACGGGTCCACTATCTTGTCGGGGTCATTCAACGCTTCCTCGGCGACGAAACCAGTGCTCTGGGTGAGTTCCACAAGGCGCTCAAGCTGGCCCCGCGCGATTCGGACTGCCACTACCAGGTCGCCATCGGCCTGGTTCGAAGCGGCAACGATGTTCAAGCTCTCCCACACTTCGAGATGGCGGTTCAACTCGATCCGACCATTCGCGGAGCCTGGAACAACCTGCAGTTGTCGTGGCGAAGAAGTGGTCAGCTCGAGGATGCCAATCGAGCTCTCGCCACCTTCCGGGAACTGGAAGCATCCGGAAGAGGACGAGCCCACAGCTCCAAGTACACCGAGCAGGGGAAGCTGGCGGAAGCGATCCGCGACTGGCTTCCTGCCGCTTCTTCAGCGCAGCCCTGGCTTCCCGATGGTGATTTCAACTGGGTCCAGATCACCCCTCCAGAC
>DUAN01000197.1 GCA_012960845.1 Planctomycetota bacterium
TTCGAGTCCCTGGCGATGGAGTTCGAGTATTTTCCCCGCTGCGATCTGGAACTCTCGTCCCCGACCCGCGGTATCCGATCTGGGGATGGTACGGACGATGGCGACATAATCCTGTAGCACCTTGGAAATCGGTTTGACCCCACGCCAGCGCTGATAACGCTGACGCAAGCTGTCGGAGATTCCAGGTTGCTCGATCAGTTGATCGAGTTGCTGAATAGGGGTCGATTGGACCTCGAGAATTGCCTCGACGATTTTCAGTGCGCCGAGTGACGACTGGTTTCCCGGGTCCTTTTTGACCGCTTGACGCAGATCGATCAGTTCCTGAACCACTTGCAGGGATCCACGCAATCTGGTCTCGCTGGTCGGGCGAAAGGCACCGGCAGTATCGTTCCTGAGGATGACCTTACCTTGCGAATCCATGATGACACAGGTCGGGAAAGATCGAGCCCCGATGGCGCGCAACAGCCCCTGGTCTGGCTTGTCGCTCAGCTGGGCACTGATGTTGACATAGGGAACAAATTTCGTCGCTGCTTTTTTCCACCATCGGGACTGAAGAGGACCCCCCTCCAGTGCTTTACAGGGTGGTCAGGGGGAGTAGGAGCGGGTGAAATAAGCGACGATCGGCAGCGAGTCTCGGCTCGATCGGGCCTTTGCCGCCTCGAGGGTTCTTTCCCAGGGCACCGCTTTGAGGAATGGAGCGGCCTGCTTCTTCTGCCAGCGGCTCTCGAGATCGGACACATTCCCCTGTGCCGTGGCCAGCGAGGGACTCAGCAGCCACAGCAGCAGGACAATCCAACTGGAATTGAGGCGCACTTCCATCTCCTTCCGCAGAGATCCGGGATCGAGGATGTGTTGGTTTGGTCGATCCCCGAGCACAGGATAGCATACCTTTACACCCCCTCCCCAGCAGGTTCGAGAGGAGATCCAGGATGAGAGATCAGCCCCAACAGCCCCCAGCGGATCCGCGGAATCGTCGCCCGAGGCGTCCCGCTTTCACCGTCAGGGCAGCGATCGAGAGGGACCAACAGATCCTCTTCATGAGAGCCCGAGACGAGAGTTCCTCCCGTCCCGACCGCTGCTGGTACTTCCTTCCCGGGGGCCATGTCGACCATGGAGAAACGCTGGAACAGGCTCTTCGAAGGGAAATTCGTGAAGAGATCGGTATCGAACTGGATCACCTTCGACCCGCTTTCCTGAGGGAGTTCATCGCTCCGCTCCACCAGCGCCTCTCTCCCGAAATGCCACCGGATCACCATGTCATCGCACTGATTTATCGGTGCCGACCGGTGCCGGGTGCCACTCCCCGATTCGAGCAGGGGGTCGACGGAACCAGCGTGGTCGACGATCTGCTGTGGATCGACCGAGATCAGCTGGAGTCACTCGACATCCGACCACCGCACCTTCGCCAGGGCCTGTCGATTCCAGAGACCGATCCGCAGCCACTGACGTTATGGCCGGAACAGTAGGATCGAGCCGCAGAAACAGATAGGATCATGCCGCCGCAGAATCTACAGCCCCGATGGATGAGGAGAGAGGTTGCCCCGCAAGAAGCCCCAGGCCTCCCGTACCCAGGCCGCCAGCAAGCCCACTGCCAAGAAGAAGGCCGCCAAAAAGAAGGTCAGCAAGAAGAAGACGTCCAGGAAAACAGCGGCAGCCGCCTGCCGTCGTCAGGGAGGCCTGTTTGACCCGGAACCCGCCGCCAGCCCGGCTCGTCGCAAGAAGAAGACCGCCAACAAGACCGCCAAGAAATCGCCCCGGAAGAGTGTCTCTACAGGCCAGGTTGATGTGGCCATCGCCGAAAAGATGGCGAAAAAACAGAAAGACATCTCGGTCAGCGAGTTCTTCGCCAAGAATCGTCACTTACTCGGCTTTGACAGTCCGGCGCGAGCACTGCTGACCACCGTCCGTGAGGCGGTCGACAACTCACTCGATGCCTGTGAAGAGGCGTCGGTGTTGCCAGAACTGATCATCGACGTCAGAGCGACCGGATCGACCCAGCACGTGGTCACCATCCGCGATAACGGTCCTGGAATCGTCCGGGAGCAGTTGCCCCGCATCTTTGCCAGGTTGCTCTATGGATCGAAGTTTCACGCGCGCAAGCAAACCCGTGGTCAGCAGGGGATCGGCATCAGCGCAGCAGGGATGTACGGAACCCTCACCACCGGAAAGCCGATGCGAGTGGTCAGCCGCATCTCGCGAAGAAAACCCGCCATCGAACTGGTGCTGGCCATCGACATGGCAAAGAACCAACCAGTGGTCAAGAAGGAATCGGAAGTGGAAGTCGAATGGGCTCACGGAACCGAAGTTCAGATCGAGTTGGAAGGAACCTACAAGAAGGGCAAGCACTCGATCGATTCATTCCTCGATCAGGTATCCCTGGCCAACCCCCACGTCAAGATCGTCTACAGCAATCCGATCGACGAGGAGCCGATCATCTGGGAACGCGTGTCCAAGGTTCTACCGGATCCTCCCAACGAGATCCTGCCACACCCACACGGTGTCGAATTGGGAATTCTGATGCAGATGATGAAGGAAACCAATTCTCGCACCGTCAGTGGATTCCTCTGTACCGAGTTCTGTCGTGTGACACCCAATGTGGTGAAGAAGGTCAGTGACGAAACAGAGGGCCTGGGCAAAAGGATCGACCCCGATCGCCACCCGAAGAGACTCTCCACTGCGGATGTCAGGATTCTTCACAAGGGCATCGAGGCAACCCGGATGATGGCCCCTCCGACCAACTGCCTCTCCCCCATCGGCGAGGATCTGATGGCGAAGACCTTGCGGCGCAACTTTGACCCAGAACTGGTCATCACCGTGACACGCCAGCCCAGTGTCTACCGTGGCAATCCCTTCCAGGTCGAGGCGGGGATCGCCTGGGGTGGTGAACTCCCGGGTGACGATCTCGCATCGATCTTCCGCTTTGCCAATCGGGTGCCCCTGCAATACGAACAGGGCGCTTGCGCCATCACCCAGTCGATCGTCGGCACCCCGTGGAAGAACTACGAGATCCAGCAAGCGCGAGGAGCCTTACCTACCGGCCCACTGGCGGTCCTGGTGCACATCGCAAGCGTCTGGGTTCCCTTCACCTCCGAGAGCAAGAAGGCGGTGGCCAGTTACGACGAGATTCTCAAGGAAATGCGGCTGGCCATCATGGAAGCGGGAAGAAAACTCGCCACACACCTGAGAAAAAAGCGCAGACTGGCCGATGCGGAACGGAAGAAGGACTACATCAAGACCTACATCCCCCAGATCGGGATCGCACTTCAAGACATCCTGACGTTGAGTGATACGCAGAGGACCAAGGCTGAGGGAAACCTATCCGATGTCCTCGAGCGAAGCCGGAAGATGTGAGGTAGGACGACATGGCCAAGAAGATTGCAAAATCATATATCGATCGTGTCAAGCGAGAGAACGCCAAGCGCGACAAGAAGACCATCACCAGCATCGAAAACGCTGCCGATGAGATCTACAAGAAGATCATGCGCAAAGGCAAGCCGATGCTTCGCTTCCCGGTGCGAAGTCTCTCCAACGTCTCCTATGACAAGAAAAAAGGTTACCTTGAAATCGGCAAGGCCCGAAAAGAACGCACCCTGACCGTCAATACCGTCAAGGGTTTCGCCCAGACATTGAGAATGATGGGACTGTCGAGAGAGTTGGTCCAGACCAACGACTTCGCAACCAAGCGAGATGTTTATTACCAGTCGAAGAACTGGGCGGAAGCCAAGTTCTCCGAGCAATCGGAATCCGACACGGTGATGGATGACATCGAAGCACTCTTCTCGGTCGATGATGTGAGTCGAGAACAGTTGAGGTTTGTGCCGGATGAGCACGGCGGTGCGGTGGCGGGAGAGTTGGTCGTCCTCGACCCGGACCTGGATACCGGGGAAGTCGAGCGAATCGACTGCACTCGATTTGGCAGCGGTGCCTACTCGATTCCATCCTCGGTCGAGCATCTCAGTTTCGAGACCAAAGCCAAGTTTGTCCTCGCCATCGAGACCGGTGGTATCTTTCAGAGGCTTCAAAGTCACAAGTTCTGGAAGACTGCCGACTGCATCCTGGTCAGCATGGCCGGCGTCCCGACTCGGTCGACGCGCCGTTTTATTCGACGCCTCAGTGATCAGATCAAGATTCCCGTCTACGCCTTCGTCGATTGTGATCCATACGGAATTTCCAACATCTACCGGACACTCAAGGTGGGCTCAGGCAACGCTGCCCACATCAACCGTTTCTTCTGTGTCCCCAGCGCTTCCTACCTGGGGGTCACTCCGCAGGACATCATCGATTACGACCTTCCCACCCACCCGCTCAAGGATGTGGATATCAAACGCGCCAAGGATGCCCTCAAGAACGACCCCTTCTTTCAGAGCAAGAAGCAGTGGCGAGATGCCCTCGAGCAATTACTCAAGATGGGGGTACGTGCGGAACAACAGTCGTTGGCGATGTGGGGCCTGAATTACGTGATCGAGACTTATCTCCCCGCAAAACTGGCAAACTCGAAGAAGTTCCTGCCCTGATCTGGTTCTTCTTGAGTTCGATACAGAGCGTCGGAAAAGGGCGTCGGAAAAGGGCGTCGGAAAGAGGAGATCCACATGAAGTGTAAATCGACACTACCACTCTTGCTCTTGCTCTCGCTCCTACTGCTGCAGCCAGTGTTGATTCTGGCCCAGGTCCCGGATGGTGAGACCACGGCCGCCCTTCAAGCAGAACCGAGCCCCTGGCTTCAGGACCTGATGCCGACCGCGATGCGATCTGAGATTCTCGGACTGGAACGCTGGCAGTGGCTCGCCATCGCTTCGCTGCTGATCATCTCCTGGATCTTTCAGAAAATCGTCTCCCACCTCGCCTCGTCACTACTACGCACCATGATGAGTCGACTCAGCGACAGCGAACAGACCGGGAAAGTAGTTCAATCGCTGGGTCGCTCGATCGGCTGGTTTGCTTCGGCAGGAATGGTGTACGTCGCAGGCCCCTGGTTGGTCCTCGAAGAACCCGGTGACTCGATCCTGTCGATCATCGCACGTGCACTGGCGACCATCGGTGGCTTGCTACTGGCCTATCGCTTTGCCGACCTGGTCGGCGCACGCCTGATCGATTCGTCATCGAAGACCGAGAGTAAACTCGATGACCAGCTGGCGCCGATGATTCGCAAAAGTCTCAAGGCGCTGGTCACTGTCGCTGCAGTGCTGTTCTTGATCCAGAGTACAGGGAATGACATCATGCCGCTGGTGACCGGACTCAGCGTCCTCGGCATCGGAGTCAGTTTCGCGGCCAAGGACACCTTTGCGAACCTCTTCGGATCACTCACCGTCTTTGCCGATCGACCCTTTCAACTGGGCGATTGGGTCAAGGTCGGCGGAGTCGAGGGGACAGTCGAAGAGATCGGCTTTCGCTGCACCCGGATCCGTACCTTCGAGAGTTCCCTGGTCAGCGTCCCCAATCAGGAACTGGTCAGTGGCATCATCGACAACATGGGTCAACGAAGTTTCCGCAGATTCAAGACCACCATCGGCATTCGCTACGAGACTCCAGCGGACACCATCGAGGGGTTCTGTGCCGGGATTCTGGGAATCGTCGAGTCCCATCCTCACATCGAATACGAGTCCGCAAAGGCCAACCTGGTCAACTTCGGAGCCTCGAGTCTCGACATCCTGGTCAATATTCGCCTGGTAGTCGCGGACTACCTCGAGGAATTACAAGTCAAGCAAGCGTTCCTCCTGGAAGTGATCCGCCTCGCCGAAGAGATGGAAGTCGGATTCGCCTTCCCCTCCACCAGTCTCTATCTGGAGTCCACTCCAGAGAAACCGTTCTTGGCCGAGAAGTCCTCCATTTCGCAGTTGAAGACACAGATCGAGAAGTTCGGTCCGGGTGGCTCGCAGGCTCGAACAGAAGGCAGTGGCGAGTTCCCCGATTCTCGCTGAGATCAGGGCCGCAGCCGACTTCCGATGAACTGAAGAAGCGGCTCTGCGGCATCGACGTGAAGCCAGTGGCCGGCAGTTTCGATCACCTCCAGCGAATATCGAGTGGGTTCACTTCGTTGCAGATCCTCCATCCGCTGGAGCGATCGTGGTGACACCACCTTCGACCGCCCCCCCACGCACATCGAAACTTGCAGGGTTCCGCGGGACTCGATCATCTCCCAGCCATCGATTCTGTGGTGGTCTGAGAGCATATCCTCGATACGATCGATCTCGCTGGAGAGTTCTAGTAGCCCATCCGGTCTTCTTCGTAGATTCTTCCCGACCCAACCGGCCACCGCTGCACCGAACCCGCCACTGGCCAGCATCTGTTCAAATTGTTGGCGATTGCGATAGGTCTCCGGAGCTTCTCTCAACAAATCGAGCAATCGAAGCAGCGGAACTTCATCACGAGCGACCCCCTCCAGATGTAACGGACCGGGGTCCGCATCGAGAATCATCACCTGCTCGATCGAGTCGAGCCTGGAACTGAGGGTGAGCGCGATCTTCGAACCGAAAGAATGGCCAATCACAGTCTCTGGCTCGATCCCGACCGCACTGGACCAGCCGAGCAGGTCCCCTACGCACGCATCTACACTGTCGGGAGGAGACCCTTTTGCCGAACGGCCATGGTGCCTCAGGTCCACCGCCACCACCGATCGATCGGGATGGCGATCCACCAACTCTCGGGCAAACCCGGCCCAGTTCGCCCCAGAACCGAGAATTCCGTGAAGAATCAAGATCCACCGATCGGAAGGTGAGGAAGCGGAAGTCCGGACCAGGTGATGCAATTGGGCGGACACAGGCTAGCCTCGATTCTTGAGGGACAGTTCAAGCCCTTCTCACTCGACCATCCAGCAATTTTTCCCCTTTGAACCTCGTTCCTTCATCTTGCCGAAGTGGAGGAAAAACTCCATGATGGCTGCCATGCCGGAGAGGGAATCATCGATGCCCGACCATAGCGGTCCACAAACCCCTGACCCGGGAATACCGCCGATTCCGGGAGGCAAGCGACGCAAGCCGATCTCTCCGGCGCTGCGCCCCTGGCTACTGGTGGTGCTGGGCCTCTTCTCGATTCTCGGACTCAACTCCTTCTACCTCGGATCGATCACCGTCGCAGAGTCGTGGAGTGGTCAATTACTGCAGGATTCTTTCTACCAGTGGATGTTTCTCGTCCATTTGATCCTCGGCTTGCTCTTCATCGTCCCACTGGTGGTCTTCGGAATCTGGCACCTGCGAAACTCCTGGTGGCATCCCAATCGCAGAGCGGTTCGAGCCGGACTGGCTCTCTTCAGCGTGAGCCTCATCTTGTTGATCTCGGGAGTCTTGCTCACCCGGGTCGAGGGGATGATCGAGGTACGGTCTCCGATGTGGAGGTCCACCCTCTACATCTCTCACGTAGCGACCCCGCTGATGGCGGGCTGGCTCTTTGTCCTCCACCGACTTGCCGGGCCAAGGATCCGCTGGAAGACCGGCGTCCAGCTGTCTCTGGTCGGTGTCGTGATGGTGGTCGGGATGCTCTTCTGGCACCAGCAAGCCGGCCAGGATGGAATCGCTCCCGCTTCCGGCGACCGCTATTTCCAACCCTCACTGGCGCGCACCGATGACGGCAAGTTCATCGCCAAAGAACGGCTGATGCGAGATGCTTCCTGCCGCGAATGTCACCCTCAGACCCATGCCCGCTGGCACGACTCCGCTCACCACTTCAGTTCCTTCAACAATCCGGCATACCTCGCCAGCGTTCGCCAGACCAGAGAGGTGTTGCTCGCTCGAGATGGGGATGTACACGCCTCCAGATTCTGCGCCGGTTGTCATGACCCGGTCCCCTTCTTCAGCGGTGCGTTCGACGATCCAAACTACGATGATGTCGATGATCCAACAGCGAATGCTGGAATCACCTGTACCGTCTGCCATGCCATCGAATCGATTCCGGGGAATCGGGGCAATGCGGAGTTTGTCATCGCCCAGCCCGATCTATATCCCTTTGCTCTCGCCGAATCCCCATCGCTCTCCTGGATCAATCGACAGTTGATCAAGGCGAAGCCTTCGTTTCACAAGAAAACCTACCTGAAACCGATTCACCAGACTGCGGAATTTTGTGGCACCTGTCACAAGGTTCACATTCCCGAAGAGTTGAATCAGTACCGCTGGCTCAGAGGGCAGAATCATTACGACTCCTGGCTCCTGAGCGGAGTCAGCGGCCATGGAGTGGCCTCCTTCTACTACCCGGATCAAGCGCAATCCAACTGCAACGGTTGTCACATGCCGCGGATGAATGGGGATGATTTCGGAGCCAAAGACCTCTCCGGTGATGGCCAGTTACAACTTCACGATCACCTGTTCCCCGGGGCCAACACGGCGCTGCACTCCCTCGTCGGCACCAGCCAGCAGTCGCTGGATGATCAAACACGCTTTCTCGAGGGGACCATCCGTGTCGACATCTTTGGGCTCCGCCGAGGAAAAGAGGTCGATGCCCCACTGGAAGCACCGATCGGCCCGACCATCCCGCTGCTTCAACCTGGAGAGACGGTGTTGCTGGAGACGGTTCTGAGAACACTGCGCATGGGACACCACTTCACCCAAGGAACCACCGACTCCAACGAGGTGTGGATCCAGGTCGATGTGCAACAGGATGGCAAGACCATCGCAGGGAGCGGATGGATCGACCCGTCAGGTGGAGTCGATCGATGGTCACACTTCCTCAACTCCTTCGTCCTCGACCGAGAAGGGAAGAGGATTCACCGACGCAATGTCGAGGACATCTTCGTGCCGCTCTACAACCATCAGATACCACCAGGAGCAGCCGATACTCTGCACTACATGCTGCACGTTCCCGAGGATGCCAGCGGCGAACTGACCGTGACGGTCAAGGCGCTGTACCGCAAGTTTGACCAGCAGTTCATGGAAATCGTAGGGGGTCCATCCGTCAACGACTTACCGATCACGGTACTCGGCGAGGACCAGGTTACATTTGCCATCGGTTCCGGCGATGGTCGCCATAGTTCTGAATCTACACCTCTGTGGATGCGGTGGAATGACTACGGAATTGGCCTGTTGCGAAAAGGTGGCTCCGGTGCCGTGCGAGGAGAACTGGTCTCTGCCAGTCACGCCTTCGAGCAAGTGGCTCTACTGGGCCGCGCGGATGGCCACGTCAACAGGGCACGAGCCTTGATTCGCGCCGGTCGTCTCGACGATGCTGCCAGTGCCTTGTCGAATGCGAAAAATCACGATCCGCCGGCCCAACCCTGGACTCTCGACTGGTTTGGAGCCGTGGTCAATCGTGAAAATGGCCACTATGAAGCCGCCTACGAGGCGCTGATCCGGCTGGTGGAATCTCGTTACCCCGATGCCCGCAGTCGAGGTTTCGATTTCTCCCGCGACGTGAGACTTCTCAATGAACTGGGTACCATCGTGTTTGCCCAGGCTCGTAAAGAGAATGAAGGTATGCGCCAAGAGGGCCTGATCGAATCGAGAGATTGGTTCGAGAAGTCGCTGGCAGTCGATTCTGAGAATGTCACCTCTCACTGGAATCTGGCACAGATTCACGCCCTGCTGGGAGAGATGGAGAAGTCCACCCAACATCGAAACTTGCATCGGAAGTACAAGAAGGATGATTCAGCACGAGATGAGGCGATCTCGAGGATTCGTTCCTCCGATGAAGCGGCCGACCATGCCGCAGCTGCGATCGTCATCTACGATCTACAAAGGGACCAGGTCACGGATCCACCGGGGGACAAGTGAGCGAACTTCCAGATGGAACACCACCGGAGGAGGAGGAAGCCCTCGAGCAGGACGATGAAATCATCGGCCGCGCATTTCGTGGGAGCCTGCTCTTTCTGCTGATCACAGCATTTTTGATGGCTCTTATCTGGTGGGTCTCTCTCCCGGATGAGCAGATTCCCCAGATCCCTGATGTGAATCAGATTCCGGTCCAGATACGGGATACGGGTGGATCGGCTCCACCACTTCCCTTCACTGACATCACATTGGAGTCGGGGATCGATTTCATCCACGACAGCGGTGCCCGCGGTGAAAAACTACTGCCCGAGACGATGGGCAGCGGAGCAGCGTTCTGCGACATCGACCAGGACGGAGATGCAGACCTGATCCTCGCCAGTGGACGCCCATGGCCGTGGACCGGAGAAGAACCAGCGGCATCGACGATTCGCTTGTGGCTCAACGATGGAACCGGTTCCTTCGAAGAAGCCACCGAACAGTGGCAGTTGAACACCGACTGTTACGCCACCGGAATCGCTGTCGGTGACATCGATGGGGACCGCGATCTCGATCTGTTCATCGCCGCAGTCGGAAGCAACAGGCTACTCATCAATGATGGCTCTACATTCCGGAGAAGCGGCGTCGGATCAGCCATCGAGGGAGCCGAGGATTCCTGGTCATCCAGCGCAGGGTTTTTCGATGCAGACAACGACGGCGACCTTGACCTGTTCATCTGCGAATACGTGCAATGGTCCCGAAAGAAGGACATCGAAGTCGACTACCGCCTGACCGGTGTGGGAAGAGCGTATGGTCCACCCACCAACTTCGCCGGTACTCACTGTCGATTGCTGATCAATGACGGCGATGGGAACTTTGCTGACGTCTCCGGAGACGCTGGCCTCCGAGTCGAAGACTCGGGGATGGCTGTGGCCAAATCTCTGGCACTGTTACCGGTGGATGTGGATCAGGATGGCAATATCGATGTGATGGTGGCCAACGACACGACCCGAAACTTCATGTTCAAGAATCTCGGAAATGGCACCTTCGAGGAGGTCGGCGAACAGATGGGACTCGCTTATGACGGCAACGGTTCGACCACGGGAGCGATGGGGCTCGATGTCACCGACTATCGAAATGATGGCAGCATCGGGATCGTCATTGCGAACTTTTCCGCAGAGATGACCGGGCTCTACCGATACTGGGACCAGTCGAACATCTTCATGGATGAATCGATCAACGAGGGCATCGGTCCTCCATCGAGAAAGGCCCTCTCCTTCGGCATTCTGTTCCTCGATGTCGATCTCGATGGGCGACAGGACCTGATCCAGGCCAATGGGCACCTCGAGGAAGAGATCTCGACGGTGCAACCGGGTCAGGAATACCGACAGGGAGCCCAGTTGTTCTGGAATCGTGGGGATGCAGGTAGCGGCTGCTTCGAGGAGATCCCTCAGCAACAGACCAAGGATCTGGGGACTCCTTCGGTGGGAAGAGGTCTGGCCTTTGCGGATATCGATGGCGACGGCGATGTGGATCTCTTGATGACTCAGACCGGAGCTCCCGCACGCCTGCTTCGCAATGACCAGAGCAGCGGCCATCACTGGATCCGTATCGATCCCGGAGATCTACCCGCAGGTACCTGGATCGAGTGCCGGCAGAAGAACCGCTCCCAAAGGCGAGTCATCGGACGAACTCGATCCTATCTCTCTCAATCGGAGAGGTGGATCACCTTCGGTCTCGGATCGGATGACAGTGCTCCGGAAATCATCGTTCACACTT
Source organism: Planctomycetota bacterium (assembly GCA_012960845.1). Taxonomy (GTDB): domain Bacteria; phylum Planctomycetota; class UBA8108; order UBA1146; family UBA1146; genus QNYK01. Next base: position 11,448 of record DUAN01000197.1, read on the forward strand.
CCTCTGGCGAGACGATCTCGCAGATCTCCCCCGGAGTCGATCGAAGGATCAAAGCCCCCAGGCCAAGATGAGCCGTTCGAGGGCAATGACCGGTCCAGTCGCTTGCTATTGCTGTAGTGTACTCAGAGGAACCGCAGCGCCCTCCTCGCAACGCCCTGCTCCGACCAGTTGGCCGACGGTTGGCATCTGACCCGACCCCCTCTCGACCTGCACCATTCCCGCCAGCGCACAATCAAAGCTCAATTGATAGAGGGTCTCATCATCGACCTCTGGATCCACTTCTGGCATGAAGGGATCGACCCCGTATCGAGCCGTGGATGAGATTCTCACGCCATCGATCTTGCCGATCAGGGTATCGACCCCGCGGCCATTTTGATCGGGGTCTCCACCGACGATCAGCGGGAGTTTGTTGAGGGTTCTTTGTCCCGCAGCGGCTTTCTTCCCGACCAGGATGCCATCGAGATAGATACCGATCTCGGAGCCATCGAACTGCCCCGCCACATGATGCCATCGATCGGGTTGAAGCGCCGCACCCTTACTCTCGATCACATGGTACTTGCCATCGAGGTGCAGCCAGAAACTAGCGACACCATCGTTGAGAAAGAGACCGTATTCCGATTGTTGGGTCTTGGCGATGAAGGGCCTTCGTCCACTGAAGTCTGAGGATTGAACCCATCCCTCCACGGTGAAAGCTCCTTGAGCCAGTGGCACCCTGGAAGAGTCCACTTTCACGAACTCTCCGCCACCCAGGACCAGATGGCCGCCCGCTGCTCGTCGTGCCACCCAGTGATCATGGTCAAAGGGGATCGATATCCTTCTGGCGGGTACATCCACCGGGCTCGAAGATTTATCATCGAATTGAAGAGAAACATCGAGAGCGGGCGCGGCCACCACGCCGCTCAGAACCAGGCTGTCGATCTGGACTCTGACCTTCTGGGTCTTTCGTGTGCCGGGAGCCAGGATCACCTCTGGAGAGGGAAAGGAAATTCGTCCATCGAGGCTACTCAGATGTACTCTCAACAATCGATCGACCGGATTCTTCAGTTCCAGCATCACCTCGACTCCCTCGACCGGTTGCGAAGGAATTGGCGCACGGGAGGTGAATCGCACCAGATCATCTTTGAGCAGTCTCTCGGTCAGGGCACGACGCTCAGGAGTGAACTGCCGCGGATCGACAAGGGAACCGACGGGTACCACCGCGATCTCGACCCCCGATGGCCGGACCGTCACCAGGTTCCAGTGATGAATCCACCCTGCGCCTTGAAAGTCCCTGGACCGATGCCCGCCGGTGGTTGCCAGAGCGTGGTATTCGATCCCATCTCGGTTTCCACCGTAATGCAGGCGGTGGATATGCCCTCCGAACACCGATGAGACATTTCCAGATTTCACCAGCTTTTGATGAACGACATCCCAGTGGCCACCCTTGTAGTTGGTCGCAATCCACCGTGGATGATGGACGAAGACGAATACACTCTGCAGGGCACTGGTTTTCTCGAGTACACCATCGAGCCAGTTCAATTGTTCAGTGGAGAATTTCTGGCAGGCAGGATCTCCGAAATCCTTCTTGCCCGTGACCGGATTCCCCTCATCGGTGTACAGAATGATGAATCCACAACCCTTGTGTTCGAACCAGTACCACAATGGACCGAAGTGTTGTTCGTAGTCCGATTCATGCTCTCCATCGGGAGGCTCAGACCCTCTCCAGTAGATGTCATGATTCCCCGCCACTGGATACCAGGAGGAGGTGAGTTGATTCATCGTCCTGTGAAACTGGTCCGCCTGGATCAGCCACTGGGTCCTTCCGTTATAACCTTGGATCAAATCGCCGACCGTCATGGTCAGATCCGGATCGACCAGATTCACCTCCTCGACAGCTTGGGCGAGGATCTCGATCCCTTCCGCTGGACCTCCGGTGCGATCCCCCATGATGGCAAACTGCCACATCGTTTCTTCGACAGGAGATTCCAGGGATTTGGTTCCCTTGCGATCCGTTTGTACCGGGTCACCCGCGTGTGCGAATGGCAAGAAACCTGCCACCAACACCAGCACCGACAAGACCGTCAACCGTGAAAAAGGGCGATTCTTCAC
>DUAN01000198.1:0-3059 GCA_012960845.1 Planctomycetota bacterium
CTGACACACCCGGGCGATGGCGGCGACCGGATCAACCGCTGTGGTGGCGGTGGTGCCGATGGTGGCGATCACCATTGTCGGGATGCAGCCGGCGGCCTTGTCGGCTTCGATGGCCTTATCGAGGGCGTCGGGGTCGATGCCGAGGTTTTCATCGAGGTCAACATGGCGAAACTGATCGCTGCCGAGACCGGCGATGCGTACCGCCTTCTCGACCGACGAGTGCGCCTCGGATGATGCGTAGACCGTCATCTTGCCCTGCACCCCACCCTGGTCGACGGCAAAATCGCTGACCTGTTCACGGGCGGCGATCAGCGCGCACAGCGTGGCACTGGATGCGGTGTCCTGGATCACTCCGCCGCCGTCGCCGGTCGACAGGAAACTGTCGGGCAATCCCAGCATCTCGACGAGCCAGTCCATCATGCGGGTTTCCACCTCGGTGCAGGCGGGGCTGGTCTGCCACAGCATCCCCTGCACCGCCAGACCCGATGAGATGATGTCTGCCACCATCGACGGTCCGGAAGTATTGGAGTTGAAGAAGGCAAACCAGGAGGGGTGCTGCCAGTGGGTGATGCCGGGCAGCACCACCCGGTCGAGATCGGCCATCACATCGTCGAAAGATTCGCCGGTCGCTGGCGGATGCAGCGGCAGCGATGCGGCGACATCGCCTGGTTCCACCTTCGACTGCACCGGGCGCTCCTCGATGCTGGCGAGGTAGTCGACCACCCAGTCGATCGCCTGGTGGCCGCGACGGCGCATCTCTTCTCGATCCCAGTGCAACTGGTCCGCCTGGTCTGTCACCGATCACCTCGATTCTTCTGCATGAACGGCGACTGCTCGACCCACCATCGATCGGAAGAACCGACCGGCAAGATAGAGGATCGTGGCAACTGGCTGGCTGTAGGAGGGACTGACAACCGGGCCATCCTCCGCTAGCATGGTGCATCGCATGCCAGAGAGGATGATCCAGATGACCACCGACCGCAGTACATTCCCCGATCCGCTGGAGATCCACGCGCACCTCGATCAGCAGGTGCGGGGACAGGATCACGCCAAGCGCTACCTGGCGGTGGCGATCTACAACCACTTCATCTCCCAGCACCTCGAAGCAAATTTCCGCAACAGCCCTCAGCACCTGTTGCTGCTGGGACCCGAAGGTGTCGGCAAGACCTTCCTGGTGCAGAAAGCTGCCGAATGGCTCGGAGTCCCGTGGATCCATGCAGATGCATCATCACTGGTACAATCAGCCATCGCCGGAGAAGCGTTACAGAGAATCACCGGAGCCCTGATCCAGCGCGCCGGTGGTGACTTCGCACAGGCGCAGAAGGGGATCGTGCTGATCGATCAACTCGATCAATGTCGGCGCACCGTGGCGGGCCCCGGCGACCCAGGCATGGCGGTTCAGGATGCCATCCTGGCGCTGATGGATGGCATCGTCATGCGGCACCCCCAGGCACCCGGGCAATCGCTCGACACCGCTGGCTTGCTCTTCATCTGTTGCGGCTCCTTTCCCGAGCTGCGGGAAGTGATCATCGATCGCATCGGGGATGATGAACGGATCGGCTTTCAGAGCGAAGATGAAGACGATCCAGATGACGATACACCGCAGATCATCCTCAACGACCTGATCGCTCGCCAGGATCTGGTGTCGCTCGGTCTCGGCGAGGAACTGGCCGCCAGATTCGGTCATATTTCGCTGCTCGACTCACTGACCGAGAAAGACTTCGTCTATATTCTCGATCAGATGGAAACCAGCATCATCGGCGAGAAGAAGAAGTTCTGGGCGGCTCATGGCATCGAACTGAGCTTCAACAAGGAAGCGATGCAATCCATCGCTTCACTGGCGATGGATTCAGGAGAAGGGGCTCGAGGACTCCACGGGATCGTCGAACGAGTACTCGATCCGATCGATCATCGGCCAGTCGAGCTGGCCCGTGCCGGTATCCGATCGATCGAGATCGACCGCAGCTGTGTCGAGGATGGAACCGAACCCCCGATGAAAAGCGGTAAAGGTAACGATCTGGTCGACCAGATGCTGGCCGAGGTGTGGTCGAAGTTGCAACCTCAAGGCAACGAGAGTGCAGTGCTTCCGATCGCCATCGATGCGGCGATCCTCTCGATACCTGTGGCAGGCCTGACGGAGGCGATCCGGCAGCTGGAGATGGCGCTGGGCCGACTCGGCCTGACCACCGAACAGGATCGAACCTGGCGCAGTTTGATCAAGAAGTATCCGGGGGAAGGCCAACGGGTGATCTTGCAGTTGCTGGCGACCATCCAGCAGGCTGGCTCGAGCCTGCCGGCCCTTTGTGATCAACTGGAAAAGAACAACGGAGACCTGGTCGAGACGATCGGTTCAATACTGAACTCGAAACGCTGATCTCGACCAGATCTCCGCAATTAAATTCTAGTTGTTGCAGTCCAGTGCATCCGATGTCGGGTCAGATCCTGGTGCCGGGAATGGCGGAGGTGGCGGTGAGCCACCAGCAAACAGGAAATCGAGAGCCGAAACCGCATCGGCGATGTTGTTGGACCCGTCATCGTTGGTATCGATCGCATCGAGACAATCTGCCGGACCTCCACTGAACAGGTAAGCCAGGGTGAACACGGCATCTGCAACGTCGACCGTCAGGTCGCCATTTCCATCGCCTCTCAGGAAGAAGCTCGCACCGACCGTGATCAATCCCCCCTCGAGCAGCGGCGGTACAGCAATGCCGCCGGGAGTACTGAGCAGATTCTCTGTCGGAGGAACTCCAACACCATTGAGCGGAGTCACCTGAAGAGTTGCACCTGCCGGCACTGTCGGTTGCACGATGTAACTGGCGGTGCAGAGGATGGTCTGGTTGGAGGGTAGAATCGTCGCCGAACCGTTGAAGGCGATCACCACTCCCAGAGTCCACCAGCCACCACCGGGCCCTGTATCGTTGTTGAGAGTCGCCTGGAAGAAGTCGGCGCCGACCGCGACCGATCCTGCCTCACCCACTGAAGAGATCAGCAACTCATCGACATCAAAGTCGATCGCCAGCGAGTAACCGGAGATGATGGTGTCGTGATCTGCACTGACG
>DUAN01000198.1:3174-13521 GCA_012960845.1 Planctomycetota bacterium
AAATCGGTCCCGGTGACGAACCTGGCGGTGTGTACCCGACCAGTTCGGTGGGGCTGATATAGACGAGGTCATCGACTACCGATCCTCCGATGAGGATCAGTATATCCTGGCTGAAGAACTGGCCAGAGATGGTGATGTAGGTGCCGCCGGTTGTTGGCCCGCTCGGAGGATTGATGGAACCGATACTGGGCGGTTCCTGCTGTGGCGGTGGTCCCTCGGTGATGGAGACATTGTCGATGTACCAGTCGTCGTTGGTCTCGTTGGTATCGGTGAAGAAGCGTAATCGGAAACCGTTGTGCCTGGCGTTTGCCGGAAGAGTGTAGGTGTGAACCGTGAATCCAGCAGGATTGGTACCAGTGGAAACGATTCGGTCGAGTTCAATCCAGTCGAGCCCGACGTTGAGATATCCCACCACCAACTCCTCGCCATTCTCGACACCAGAGTGATTGGTGTAAAACTGCAGAGTAGGAATGGTTCCGCCCAGCAAGATGACATTGCTTCGTAGCTCGTCGTACTGGTAGGTGCCGGTTCCTGATCGATCGAGGTTGAGCGAAAAGGGAGAACTCGGTTCACCACTGCCTGTAGTGGTCGAGAGTCCACCTTCGTTATAGGTCCAGTGGATGGAATTGACGGAGCTACCGGTGAACTCATCAATAAAGGGAAGCGACAGTGCTGGTGCCTGACTGGTGAGGCAACCCCGGGAGTTTCTGTGATTAACGATCTGACCGATCGGCCCGGTGGTAAAGGTCAGCGGATTGAGACCGGAACAACCACCCAGGCCAGAGCACATGATCCGGCAGGGGTTGGAACCGTCGCAATGCTGCGCTGACCAGTTGTGTCCCAGTTCATGAGCAGTGAGTGCCACTCGACGGTTGTAGTTGCTGGTGAAGCGCGACTGCGAGAGACCATAGCCGTTGCCGGTGCAGATCACCGACAGACTGGCGATACCGATGGTACCTCCGTCGATATTGACTCCGGTGAACAGATGGGCAACGTCTCGCTGAATCTGAGCCTCCGGTGAACTACTCCAGACATTGCCAAATGTATTGAGCAGTGTTCCCGGTGCAGTGATGGTGCCGTAAGGGTCAGCACTTGTGGTACGAACCACGATCACCGTGATCTCGTAACTGATGACGATGCTGGTGTCCTCATACACCGACTCCACGCCATTCATGACATTTTCGATGTCTCCCACCGTGGTGAATACATTTGAATTGTTGAGCTGGAAGTACTCGAAATCGGAATCGATGCCGATCTCGCTCAGGTAGTAGGTGGTGCCGAAGGATTGCGTTGTTCCTCCGGTTCCGCTTCCCGGAGGACCTGCACCATCCGGAGTGCCGCATTCCCTGACCAGATCGAGTTCATCGCGACCATCGACAATTCCATGCCAGGATCCGGTTCCCGGGAATCCAAGATCCACCGTGGAAGAGATCGACCACACCTGACCATCGGCAAGGATCAGTGCGGTCAAGCGTCCCGACTGATAACTGGCCCTGACCTTTGATCCGGGGATCTCCAGCACTTCACCTTTGCGGGTTCGCACCGGAGGAGCCGAAACCTCGACCAGCTGGCTTCCATCATCCACCATCACCTTGAAGCGATCACTTCTCAGACTGTGCGGATAAAGACTCAAGGTTGCTGGCCCAAATCGTGGGAGATCTACTTCGACCACCAGTTCGCCATCTGCAAACTCGGCGAACTCGAGTTCGAGAAGTGTCGCTCGGGACCCATCCATCGATGCTGCCACTTGTGTTGCATCGGGGGTGGCAACACCACCGACCGTCTGCGCTGCCACGGGTACGGTAGCGATCAACACCCACAAGGTTATCGCTGGCAACTGTAGAAGATTACCGATGCTCAATTCTTGTCTCATCATCTGGCTGGACCCTTCCCGGATCACGCATCATCCCTACGGCTTCACCGATATTTCCATGGCGTCACCGACTGCGTCCCCAAGTGCCTGGCGGGCACCTCATAAGAGAACCCCCGATTCCGCCAGATGTTTCATCTGGAGCAGGAAATCGGATTGCCCCTCTGGAATCCAATCCAGGATCCCAATCTGATGGCTCATTTCTGCAGATAATTATACAAAAATGACCCATCAGTGATGCTAACGATGGCTACAGGAGGGGGCAAGCACCCAGAGCAGCCAATCCTTGCTCCAGTGACCCTAAATGGCAGTATTGGTCGATCCCCAATCGCCCCTGGCCCTCAATCCGTGTGGTCGAGAGTCGCTTCCTCGAGCACCCTGGAGAGCACCTCGATGGTGTAGGGCTTCGGCAGGATTCCGACAACATTCTCCGACTCCTCGACCTGAAGCGAGTTGAGGTTGTTTCCACTGGTCATCACGACCCGAATTTCAGGGTCCATCTGAATCAACTTTTCAAGGCACTCGTCCCCGGCCATCCTCGGCATTCTCTGATCGAGTAAGACAAGATCGATCGCTTCTCCCTTTTCCTCATACATCTCCAACGCCATCAAGCCGTCACAAGCGGTCACCACATCGAAACCGATCGTGTGCAGAAGAATCTTGCAAGTTTCCATGACCACCTCATCGTCATCGACCAACAAGATCCGGCCGGTGCCTTTGAACAACGGCTTCAATATCTTGTCATCCTGTTTCTCAAGATCCTCCACCAGTGGCCATTCCGTGATGAAGGTAGCGCCGTGAGCTCTGTTATTCCCGACCCGGATCGATCCTCCATGTTTTTTCATGGCATTGTGAACGACCCACAATCCCAACCCCGCCCCCTCGACCTTCGAGTCCTTGGTCGTGAAGTAAGGTTCAAAGATCTTCAACTTGAGCTTTGAATCGATCCCTGGTCCTTCATCTTCAATACTCACTTCGATCATATCGCTGCTGTATTGAGATTGCTTCTTCTTCACTCGAGAACGAATGGTAATGGTTCCAGGCTGATCCAGTTCCGCCATCGCTTGTGACGCATTGATAATCAGGTTCATGATAACCTGATGTGCCAGGCCCGAATCTCCCAGTATCGAATCGCTGCCGGCTTGAAGATCTTGCTGGATGGTTATCTTAGGATCGATCACAACTCCCAAAAGATTCACTACTTCTCTGACCTTGTCATGGAGGTTAAAGGTAGCCTTGATCTGGGACGGATTGGATCGATCTCTGATCTTCTTGCTCAGTCCTGAACCCCTGTCCGCAGCTCCACGAATACCCTCCAAGGACTTTCTCGTCTGCCCATCAACACCTTCCCCCCGAAGGAGCAACGATGCATGTCCAGAAATGGCGGTCAACAGGTTGTTGTAATCGTGACAGATTCCTTCTGTGATGTTGTTCAGAGCATCATTTTTGTCTTGCTGCGTCGATCTATCTTCGAGGATCTTGCGGATCTCATCACCGTCTTTTCGATGAAGAGCAGCGGCAATAATGTTCACGATCGGCATGAGAATACGGCTGGTCTTCTTGCGATGGTAATTATTCACCGACGGGCTTGGATCTGTTTTCAAAGCCACCACGGAGAACCCGATGAACTCCTGTCGGAACCACAACGGAATTGCGAAGAACTCAAATCCTCTCGAGTCATGGAACAATCGCGAGAGCTGCGGTCCATTTCGGTGAGTTAAATCGAGGGTGGAACTTCCCGACTTGAACCACTGCACAATATCCACAACATCCCTGCGTCGAGGTGTCTTATTGATCTTTAAATCGAAGTTGTGAAACCCCTCCTGGAAGGCGCAGTCGAACCCATTTCCAAACTCCTTGTAGATTGAGATCCCGGCCAGGTAATCATTCGGTTCCTGTCGAGTTCCTCCAGCAAGTTCATCGATCACTTCTCGAATTGCTTCCTCGATCCGCGAGTTCAACTCTTCTGAACTGGTGGTGATGAGATCGGGAAGTGTCTTCGAGATGAGGTCGAGTTGATCGAGGCTGTGAATCTCGGTGAGAATCAAATCTTCATCACCCGCCAGTTCTTCGACCTGGATGAACCTGGCATTGACAACTCCCATGAAACTGCTTTTATTTTTCTTGATAAATCGAGTCTCAAACTTGGCCTTTCCCTCCTTGAGAAACGCCTCGAAGTTCATCATCCGCTCCTCAGTCATCTCTAACCCATCGGGGTGCAATTTGCCGATTTTCATCTTTTCCAACTCCCGCCTCGAGTAACCGAACATGATCGCGGCCTTGGAATTGACTCGTTTGATGTGCCCCGCAAGATTGTGAATCAGGAAGGCCGCCGATGGGCTGTGGAAGAAGTCATCATTTCCTGATAATCGACTGATCACTTTTGTTTCAGTCTTCCTGCCTCTCAAGTTGATCTCGATCCTGGAAATCTCCGATTCCAGATCCATTTCAAGACGGTTTCTTGCACGATTTCTTCGAGCACAATTACAGCGCCTCGCGATTTCCTCTGCCGGAGTATCGAACGCCAAGCAATCAGTGGCTCCCAGCCTTAACCAGTGCATCGCTCTGGTCTCCGAATCTTCCTTCTTTTGGTTCGACTCTTCACCGAGCAGAACGACGACTCCCATTCCCAACTTTGTCGCGACGTTATCCAAGTGGTGCTTGTTTCCTTGAAAATCAGAGTCTTCTTGGTTCAACTCTTCGAGTAGTTCCTCATCGATCAGCAGCATCCCCCCGCCTTCATTCCTGATTCGAGGGTAAGCTCTCGATCCCTCAACAAATTGAACCAACTGCTGATACGGTTGCATCCGATGTTCTAGATCCTTGACCAGATCTTGTCGTTTGGAATGCACGTAATAGACAGGGGACTGACGAGGCTCATGTTGCTTCTGCAGGCCATATTTCACGCGACTGATGATCCCTTGTTCCACTTCGGACATCAAAATCATCTGATCTGCATCGATATCGATACAAAACTGGTCAAAGTCGGCTCCAAGAATCCTGGTGGCGACCACGATCGTCAGTAGATTCTTGCCACCGTGATCTTCTCCAACACGCACCTTCATCCAGCGGTTCAATCCAGAAGCATTAATTTCCGGGAAGCGGAGATGAGAAATCAGGATTTCAGGTGGATCACCGGTGGTTCGGGCAACATCGAGGTGGTGTTTGATGTCACTTATTTTTTTCGCGACCTCGACCATAGCACCCGCTCTTTCGAGCTGATCGCGGAGTTGTTCCAGTTCCGGACCGTCTTCCTCGGGATGCCATGCAAGTAATACCCGTTTTCCCTTCAGGGAATCCGGGTCTATCTCCCTCGTTGTCATCGTTGACCTCTCCCTCAACACTCCTCACTAGACTCCCTGCGCTGCAAGATCCACGCATTGGGTGACCTTTGTCTTCAGATGGATGAACGCAATTGGAGTGTCGTCAGTTCCACTGGATCGATTGAGGACAGTTTGCGCTTAAATCCGACAGCGACATTTGCCGCTCTGGAGTCATGTATGCCCGAAATGGCATCGAATTGACCACAGTTGCAGGGACTCATCGAAGGAGATTCAACCCTGTGGACGTGTCGCATTTTGAAGCAACGTGGCTGAACGGATGGATAAGAAACGGAACCGTTTCATCTACACCTGGATGGGATCTGGTTCTTGCCACAGTGTCTGCGGCTCCGCAGCGATTCGGTCGGCTCTTATGGACTTCTCAAACCGGTCAGCAATTGATCCACCACCGCCTTGGCATCTCCAAACAACATTCGAGTGTTGTCCTTGAAGAAGAGTGGATTCTGAACTCCCGCATAACCGGTGCCCATGCTGCGTTTCATCACCACTACCATTTCTGATTTCCACACTTCCAGTACCGGCATGCCGGCGATGGGGCTGTTTGGATCTTCCAGTGCGTCCGGATTGACGATGTCGTTGGCGCCGATTACCAGCACCAGGTCGGTCGCGGGAAAATCATCGTTGAGCTCGTCCATCTCCAGAACGAGGTTGTAATCGACATTCGCTTCGGCCAGCAGCACGTTCATATGCCCCGGCAAGCGTCCAGCCACCGGATGGATTCCGAACCGAACCGTCTTGCCCTTTTCCTTCAGGAAATCGACCACCTGACTCAGCGAATGCTGTGCTTGCGCAACCGCCATACCGTAGCCAGGAATGATGATGATGTCGGTGGCATCTCGCATCGCTTCAACCGTCTCTTCGATATCGAAAGTAACCACTTCGCCCTGGTCTTCATCCTTGGTGCTGCTACCGCCACCACCGTCAGTACCGAAGCCACCAAGAATAACGCTGACAAAAGAACGATTCATCGCTCGACACATGATGTAACTGAGGATCGCCCCGGAAGAGCCGACCAGTGCACCGGTCACGATGAGTAGATCATTTTTGAGCATGAATCCTGCGGCGGCGGCAGCCCAGCCGGAATAACTGTTGAGCATCGACACCACCACCGGCATATCCGCGCCACCGATGGCCGCCACCATGTGGAAGCCGATGACACAGGCGATGAGAGTCATCCAGAGCAGTGGTTGCACTGCCGTGTGACCATCGGCAGTGACGAATTCAAAGGCCAGATAGATACATGCTCCGACCATCAGTAGGTTCAACAGGTGTCGTCCCGGCAAGGTCAGCGGCTTTCCCGAGACACTTCCTCGCAACTTGAGAAATGCCAGCACCGATCCGGTGAAGGTGATCGCACCGATGAAGACATCGAGATAAATCTCGATGTTGTGAACCAGTTCACCCCCAACGGGTACAGAAATTCCAGAACCCATGTAAGTCGAGATCCCCACCAGCACTGCTGCCAACCCAACAAAGCTGTGCAGGATCGCCACCAGTTCCGGCATCGATGTCATCCCGACTCGAGCTGCGAGGATCGCGCCGATCAGGGCTCCCAGCCCGATCACCACGGCAAACACCGATGAGGTGGTGGGATCGTTGAGCAACACCCCGCTAAAGTTCTCCCCCAGGCCTTCCGGGAACTGCACCTTGCCCAGAATCAGCATCGTCGTGGCGGCAACTGCCAGCGCCATTCCGATGATGCCGTAGAGATTGCCACGCCTGGCAGTCTTCTGGGTAGAGAGCCCGCCAAGACTCAAGATGAAGAGAACAGCTGCCACGAGGTAGGAACTGATGATGGCTCCGTAAGGAATCATGATGGCCCCCTTAACCCTGGAACATCTTCAGCATGCGCTGAGTGACCAGGAATCCCCCGGCGATGTTGATGGTAGCAAAAAACACGGCGATCACTCCCAGGATCGTTGCTGGAGAATCGAGCGGACCTCCCAGCTGGAGCATTCCGCCAACGATGATGATTCCGCTGATGGCATTGGTCACACTCATCAAAGGGGTATGCAGTGACGCGCTGACATTCCAGATCACCTGGTAACCGATGAAACAGGACAGCACGAACACCGTCACCTGATGAAGAAATCCGGTATCACCGGACCAGCCCACTGCGATCAGCACCAAACCGATCAGCAGCAGTGCAAACGGTCCGCGATCCTTCTTCTCGGTGGGGCCGACCTGCACCGCAGCTTTCTGTGAAATGGAATCCGCGACCTTGGTTTCCTCGGCCAGTTTCTTGACCGGTGCCGGCCACTTCATCTCGCCGCCATTGAGCACCAGTGTTCCCCGCACCACTTCGTCTGCCTCGTCGACCTTGTAGTTTTCTGCGCCACCCATGTCATCGAGCAGGTGACAGATGTTGTTGCCGTAGAGATTACTGGAGACCTTGGCCATTCGGCTGGGAAGATCGGTGTAGCCGATGATGGTCACTCCGTGGCTCTCGATCACCTGATCGGCGACAGCACCGGCAGTGTTACCACCTCGCTCCGCGGCCAGGTCGACGATCACCGACCCGGCCTTCATGTTCTTGACCGCTTGCTCGGTGATCAACAAGGGGGCCGGTTTGCCCGGGATCAATGCAGTGGTGACGATGATGTCGATATCCTGAGCCAGTTCCTCGAACAGAGCGTGCTCTGCATCGATGAAGGCCTGGCTCATCTGCTTGGCATAACCGCCGGATCCTGTTCCATCCTCTTCGATCTGTACCGTCAGGAACTCGGCTCCCATCGATTGCACCTGCTCCTCGACTGCAGGACGCGTATCGAATGCGCGAACGATGGCACCAAGCCCTTTGGCAGCACCGATCGCTGCAAGCCCCGCAACACCCGCTCCCACCACCAGCACCTTGGCGGGAGGTACTTTTCCTGCAGCTGTCATCTGGCCAGTGAAAAAGCTGCCGAAATGATGCGCCGCTTCGAGTACCGCACGGTAGCCGGCGATGTTGGCCATCGAAGAGAGAGCATCCAGTTTCTGTGCCCGACTGATTCTCGGCACACAATCCATCGCCAGCACGGTGGCCTTGCGAGCTGCTAGTTTTTTAACCAGTTCTTCTTCTTGCCCGGGCCAGATAAAACTGATGAGGGTTCCGCCTTCACGCAGAAGGTCGGCCTCATCGACTCCCGTTTCTGGATTCTGCATCGGGGCGCGCACCTTGATGACAATGTCGGACTGCTCCCACAGAGCGGCAGTTCCATCGATCACCTCGGCTCCCGCCTGGCGATACGTTTCATCGTCGAAACTAGCAGCGGCTCCCGCTCCACTCTCGACCAGCACCGAGAAGCCCATCTTGACGAGCCTCTTGACGTTTGCGGGGGAAGCGGCCACACGGCACTCGCCGGGCCAGACTTCCTGCGGAACTCCGATCTTCATCGACCATCTTTCCTTGATAGCAACTTCATGTACCCAGAGCCACTGCGGCTGTAGTCTCGCAGGCCATGATGCGAGTTCACGGCCACCGATTGAAGCGAATCTGGCGATTTCGAGGTCTTCCGGACTCGATATCTCATGGCGCTGATCGAGTGTATAATGGAGATTCTCGCCAATTTAAATCTTCCGTGAAGAGTTCCTCAGTTGAAGGGAAGGCTGGCCATGAACCATCTCGATCAGAAGTCAACAATTCCGTATTCCGTCGAGTTCTTCTTGCTGGTCCTGGCTTTACTGTTCGCCTCGTCCCCCGCATCAGCTCAGCCTCAGCCGCCTCTGTTTGAGGAGTGCGGGGTCTTCGAAGACGACCCCTTTGGAACCGGCTGCATCATCTTTTCTGCCTATGCATTCCCGGGCGAGACGTTCACTGTTGACCTGGGTTCCACGCCGGCTCCTCCGGATGGAACGGAAGCGTTCTTGACCGGATTTCAGGTCTCATGCGTCGGGATCTGCTTCCCGACCAGTTGCATCATGAATGCCACCTTTGAACTCTCCTGCAGTGGAACACCGGGTCCACCGGAGTTCATTCGTGGCGATTGCAACAATGATGCTTCCTTCAACATCGCTGATGCAATCTTCCATCTCTTCTGGCTCTTCGCATCGGGTCCACCACCCCCGTGCCAGAATGCCTGTGATTTCGACAGTGATCTGAGCATCGATATTGGTGATGGCGTGGCGATGCTTGCGACCCTGTTCAACAGTGGTGGACCGCCGGCTCCGCCGTGGCCTTCCTGCGGAGTGGACCCCGTGGCTCCCACCCTCCCAGACTGCCTCAATCCCATCTGCCCTTGATGTAATTCTCCGATGTATACTCCGTCTCCCGGAGAGGCGAAGTGGATGAACAGTGATCGCGAGCCAAGGTTCGGTTTCCAGGATCGAAGAAACCAATCCCCCCATCAGAAAACTCTCGATGGCACCGGCCCGTTCAGAAAGTGGATATCTGGCTGCTTCGGTGTCTTCCTGTTCCTGTTCTTCGTCCTTTGGTACGCGATACTTGGTTTCATCTTCGAGGAAGCCAGCAATGGCAGGGATGCAGTGAACTGGCCCACAACTTCAGGGCAGGTTGTCGAAACAAAGGTCACTTCCCACACGTCCACATCCAGCAGTGGCAGTAGCAGGAGCAGAACCAGATCCAGTACAACCAGCTATAGACCCTGGGTGCTCTATCGCTACAGCGTCGACGGTCTGGAGCTGGAAAATCACACGGTCCAGACGATGACCTCGTATGAGACTCGTTCAGAGGCGATGCTGGTGACGGATGAGTATCCAGTCGGCTCGACGGTATCCGTTTACTACAAGCCTACCGATCCGGACACATCGGTACTGGTACCGGGTATCTCAGATGAGACCCATATGATTCTGAACATATTCACCTACGTACCCGCCATCCTGTTCGTCATCATCGTCATGTTCTGGGCCATCAAGAAGGCGAAGAGCAGCTTGTAGTTTCTCAGCTGTACAATGCGCAGAGGGTTAGACCAGAGTTCGATCGATGAGGAAGAGTTGCGACAACAACTCTCTCTCGAACCGGAGATCCCGGTGATCTTGCTGGGCGGACACGGCAGCGTCGGCACCCCACTGAAACAATTGCTGCTGGCAGAAAACCGCCGCGTCTACACGGTCGATTGCGATGACCCGATGCCGGAAAACCTACGAGGAACAAGGGTGATCCTCATCGACGTCGCCAGAAAAGGCGCACTCGAACAA
>DUAN01000199.1 GCA_012960845.1 Planctomycetota bacterium
GGTGCCGGTCGCGCCAGGCCCAATGGACTGTTCTATCGTGAAGATCTCGACTGGATCCCCTTCTCGCTGGAAAATCTTCATCACAGTTTTCCATCGGGGCACGCCACAGCAGCAGGTGCACTGATGATGGTGTTCATCTTCAATTTTCCGCGACTCTGGTTTCTGTGGATCGCGGCAGCGCTGTGGATCTGTACCACTCGAGTGCTGACCCTCAACCACTGGCCGACAGATACCTGGATGGGCTTGCTGATCGGCGCCTTCAGCGTTGCACTGGTCAGTTCGATCACACAGTCGCGAAGAGAAATCCCCGCTCAAGAAGCTGGCAGATACCAGAGTTCCAGGGAAACCGTCTTACCTGTCGAGTAGTTAAGAGTTCCCGCATCTCCGTTACTCCACACCTTCAGGCAACCCGAGCCTTGCGGGTCGATTCCATCTCGCTCCCGCGCCTGGCTTGAAAGAAGCAGCCAGGCGGGTCCGGCGGTCTGGAGCCATTGAGAAAACCCCAGCGGAAATCGATCACTCAGCGACGGCACCGTTTTTTGCCCCTGTTTCGGGTCGCGATTGAGTTCGAAGACCAGAGATGGCTCGTTGAAACCATGGACCACCAGCGACGCCTCCGGAGCATCGCTCGCGGCGATGGCATTGACGATCTGTGGAGCCAGTTGCAATCGACTCTGAACCTCCCCGAGACCGACGAAGACCAGCTGAAAACCGATCCAGGTCGTGAGCACCGTCAACCCGGGACCTCGCCAGCCCCAAAAGCTCGTTGCTGGTTTCATCTTCAGCACCAGCATCGCCGCACAGAGGAGAGTTATAGTGGCGATGATCATCACAGAAGCACTACCGCCATGGTGGTTCATCACCACGGCGAAGGCGATCGACAGGATTAGCAGCAGCAGGATGGAGATCCACCGACCGACTTTTCCGGCGACCCCTTCGAAGAGTGGAGTCTCCACTTCCCCCTTCTCCAGCCGAGAAGAGGCCAGCACCACCATCACGGCGATTCCTGGAAATGCCGCAAGGATGTAATGGGGTAGTTTGGTCGCCACCAGCGTCATCAATAGAAGAACAGGAAGCACCAGAGCGGCCAGGAGCACTCCCTTTCCTTGCGTACCAAATAGTTGGTGCCGGTGGACCACGATGGGAAACAGCAGTGCCGAGAGCGGTACCGCACCCAGCAGGATCACCGGCAAGTAGAAGGGCAACCCGAGGAGCCAACCGATCCAGCCACTCGCGCCATGGCTCTCGATGGCCGAGGTACTCCGTTCGATCAGGTGATGCTGGATGCCGATCTCTGCCAGTTGCCCGCCGGTGGCTTCGTTGGCGGGGATCGCCCAGCCGAGGAAAACCACCACCGAAATCAGCGATGCAATGGCGACCGTCCGCCACCATCTTCGACCCAGTTGCAGGCTTTGTCTGCCGGCGATCGATGCCCAGGTCGCTGCCAGCAAGAAGATCAGCGGTCCCACCGGCCCCTTGGCCAACCACGCCCAGGAGAGAGCCAGCGTCAGCAGGGGGAGGTGCTTTCGACGCGCTCCATGAATCGCCTGGTCGACGAGAATCGCCAGCGACACGGTGATCCCCGCCATCATCGTGGCATCGGCAGTGGCAGCGGTTCCCAGAACTAACGGCAGCGGCATCCACGCCCCCACTACCGCCGCATTCACACCCACTTCACGACCACCGAGATTCCTACCGATGTGAAAGGTCGCCAGTGCAGTGATGAGAGATACCAGGATCGATGGAATTCGTACGGCCAGATCGGTCGCACCCAGCCAACCGATGGAAGGCAACATCAACCAGTACACCAGGGGAGGCTTGTCAGGGCGAAGTTGGCCGTCGAATCTGGGAACCAGAAGATCTCCAGTCCGGAGCATCTCCACCGCCGCCCGACCAAATCGAGGCTCGTCCCGATCCCACAACAGGGTCGACGACGCGAGCTGGATTCCGCTGACAAACAACACGATCAGCAGTAGGGAGATGGGGAAGCCTTGCGACTTCAAATCCTGTCCATCCCAACGGAGACCATCATCGCTGGAGAGCTTCTCGAACCTGATCCCAGTCGATCTGCGGCGCCTCTGTCGAGAGCGAGGGGGTTCCCGCCAGTCGCTCCCGGATCGAGTCTGCTCGATTCCCTGGATCGGGGTGGGACGAGAGCCACGCCGGCACCGATGATTGCAGATCTTCCCCACTCAACTTGTCAAAGAAGGTCGCCATCGCAAAGCCATCCCAGCCCGCCGCTTGAAGCATCTTGAGCCCTACTTGATCTGCATCGG
>DUAN01000200.1 GCA_012960845.1 Planctomycetota bacterium
GACCAATTACTTCACCTGCCAGAGTGTCACCGATGTACTGGATGCGGGAGTGGCCGCCACGCTGGCGCCGTACCCCCAGGGTGCTCCCACAACGCCAGGTGTTGCGATCGCTGGCGTGGACAACGTCCACGACTTCCTGCTCGAGGTAGGAGTCGATATCGGAACTAACTACAGTGCTGATCTGGCCCAGGGAACCATCACCTTACCGACCTTCTATCCGGGAAACTCATCGGGCCCGGCCGGCTGGGAAGAGGCAGTGACTGGGTACTGGACAGATGGGAACCTGGTTTACCAGTCCGCAACTCCACCAGCAGCCAACCCTTCCTTTCCGACGCGCTATTCACCGATTGCGGTTCCTCAAGGTTTTCATGAAGTCCCGGTGCTGGTGATGACCCCGAACCACTATATCGCAGAGAACGACGGGGTGGATGGCCCATGGCCGGTGGTGATCTTCCAGCATGGAATCACCCGCAGTCGTTTTGATGGGGCCGCCTTCTCGATAATGCTCTGCTCTGCTGGTTTTGCTGTGGTGTCGATGGACGCACCGCTTCACGGCACCACCTTTGAAAATCCATACTGGGCGGGTCATGGCTCCTCGGCCCCGGCACAAGCCGGTGAAGAGAGAACTCTTGGAATCGACCGCGTCGGAAATAATTCCGGCAGTTTCATCGATGCCAACATGGATGGAATCGCCGACCTCGATGAAAACGGATATCCGGTGGGGGACATGGTCCCCGATCCCAGCGGGGCGTACTTCCTCAACTTCCCCAGCCTGATCAGTTCTCGATCGGTGTGGATGCAGGCAGTCTGCGACCTGGCGTTGTTGACCGAAACACTACCCTTCTGGAATTTTGATGGAGATTCACAGACCGGTATCAATGGAGCAGATTTCACCGACGAGGTTCACTACGTGGGAATGTCGCTCGGAGGGCTGATCGGAACCACCTTCCTCAGTGCCATGCCGCCGGGCCGCATCACCACCGCCGAACTGAATGTAACCGGTGGTGGCATCGCAAAGATGCTCGAGAACTCGCCGGTCTACAATCCACGATTGATGGACTTCTTTGCAGGCGAAGGTCTGGTGCAGGGCACGACCCGTGCAGAACAGGCGCTCAACGTGATCTCCGCCATCGCAGACGGTATCGATCCGGTGGTCCACATTCGCCGGGCCGCCGCGAACTCAGCGGTCCACATGGGAGTGATCAAGGGAGGTCGGGCGTCCGGAGGAATGTTTGGATTCGAAGTTCCCGACACGGTCGTCAGTACCAACAGTCTGGGGAATGGACTCTACGGCCTCATGGTCGGAACCGATGTAGAACTGATTCCCAATGGCGATCCCACCTGCGTGGATGGGCGCATCGACAACATCGTCGATGGAATTTTTCAAGACGCAGAGTGTGTGACCAAGTATTACACCGGTGTCATCGAACCCAGTTACCTCGGGGGTTCCTTTCCGATGCAACGGATCGGTTCGCTGCCGGTCCACAACAAGGTTGGCATCAAGAATTTCCCTCCTGATTTCCACACCGGAGGGGCGAGCAACTACACCGCAGGGAATCACGGATCCTTTGCCGATCCCACGGCAACCGTCGGAGCTGTGATGCAAGCGGAGGGGGTCGGTTGGGCGATGTTTGAAGGAAAACTTCGAAACATCCAGAGCGCCAGTGTTCTGGTCGATCCGACCGACCTCTCGTTGGATGAATCCAATGCGGAGATTCCGGTGATGTCGGGTGAAACCAGGCTCGGAAGGATCACCCTGATCGAGACCGATGACCCCGATAATCCCCTCGAAGCGTCCTTCGAGACGGTCGGAGATGCCGGAACTCTCGGGGCAGCAGCTGCGGCTCTGGGTGGCCATCACTTCAATTGGTACCAGTTGATCACCACCGACGATGATCCGGAGAGGGCCGCCAGCAACGATCTCGCAACCACGGGAGCCTTGCTGACGGTGCCGAGAATTGATCCACCCAGTGGTGGAACCGGTCAGTCGGCGAATTTCGCCAACAACGGAATCTATGCCGATGACAAGCCGTGGTTGTGGAACGAAGAACAGGCACCTCCGGGCGACTTTGCCGCGGATCAGAACGAGTCAGCGGCCGTATTTTACTGCGTCCGGGAGTTCACCAACAACCCAGGAGCTGCCACCCCCGCCGGAATCGATCCCTGCGTCGGAGATCCAGCGATGCAATCCTCCCTCGCCTACAATGTGGGACCGTGGATTGGCAACGTCTCGACCATCGGCGATCGTTTCCA
>DUAN01000201.1:0-1583 GCA_012960845.1 Planctomycetota bacterium
GGCAGGCGTTCTGTCGTGCATTGGGGCAATAGCGCGTGCCCCTGCGCGGGAACTCATGCGGAAGTCCGAGGGATGCGGTGCCAAGGGGGACCACCGTGGCCGGCGGAGACCCTTTGTTTCACTTATCCTCGCATGTCCGCGATCTACAAGGGCGAAATCGTCTTCGCATCCGACATGCAGGTGCACCGCTAGGTGCCTGGCTCGCAGCCACCGCTTGCTCCGAGCCGCCGGCTCCCAGCAACTCACTTATCCTCTCGGTATCGGCGAGGCAGTAGACTCAGGGGCTGACGATGGAACGCGACACTGCCATGGCCTCCGGGCCGGACCCCGAACTCTCTCTCCTCGACGAGCTCGTGTTCGAGTGCCTCGAGGAAGTGGAGGATGAGGGGTTCGAAGTGATCGAGCGTCTGTGCGGCCAGCACCCCGACCTCGCCACCGCCCTGCGCGCGCGCCTCTCGGCCCTGCGCAACGCCGGCTTCCTGCCCGAGGGCTTCGAGGGGGCCGAGCTCCCCGAGTCCGTCGAGGAGGCGCCACCCGGCTCGCTCGTGGACGAGTGGCTCGGCGCCTGCGAGCGCGACGACGCGGAGGCGCGAGACACCCTGTGTGCCGCGTTCCCCGAGCACGCCGCGGCGCTGCGCTCGCTGCACCCGAGGGAGCGGCCGGACTCCCGGCCCATCGGCGTCGATCTGGGCACGGGCGATGACTCGGCCTGGGAGGTATTGATCGACCAGCTCCGCTCGCGCGGACCGACCTACGAGCGGTACGTCTTCGAGGACGAGGTCGCCCGCGGAGGCATGGGCGTGATCTACCGGGTGTTCGACAAGGACGCCCGGCGGCGGCTGGCGCTCAAGGTCATGCTGGACGATAGCGTCGCTCAGGGGCCCGACGACGCGTCCCTGGGCCGCTTCCTCGAGGAGGCCCAGGTCACCTCCCAGCTCGATCATCCCGGCATCGTTCCTGTGCACGAGATCGGGGTCGACGGAGAGGGGCGGACCTACTTCACGATGAAGCTGGTGAAGGGGGAGGACCTGCGGGCCATCTTCGCGCGGGTCGCGGACCCGGACGACGAGGACTGGACCCAGACCCGCGCGCTGAACGTGCTGCTGCGCGTGTGCGAGGCCGCCATCTCAGACGATGGGGTTGGGCTGGATGCCGTCGACGCCGACCAGGTCATCGCCCACGCGGTCTCCGTCGCCACGGCCCTCGCCGCCGCGGTCACCCTGGTCGCTGGCGCCTGGTCGTTTTACTCCTATTTATTATATATTTCGAAGGCTTACGCCTCATGCCGCCGACCCCATGTAGTTTTCAGCAGCAGTAGTAATGAAAACCAGTGAAAAACGAACATCAATGAAGTAGTAGTAGTAGTGGTTGTAGTAGTAGTGGTGGTAGTAGTGGTAGTAGTAGTAGTATGAGTAGTCGTGGTAGTAGTAGTAGTAGTAGTAGTAGTGGCGCTTGCGACGCCGGGTCGGCCGGTGGGCGTGTTGACGTGTGCGACACCGGTTTGGCCGGTGGGCGTCTAAAGTTAGAGGTTGTTTACCACGTTTGCGACGCCGGGTTGGCCGGTGGGCGGCTGCGTCGCGGGC
>DUAN01000201.1:1728-2249 GCA_012960845.1 Planctomycetota bacterium
CCCGGCAGTGGTAACCCCGCTGCCGGGGAGACAACGAGGGGGTGGGCGCTCCCACGCTGGAGGAGCAATAGGAGTGGCACCGGAGTGGCACCGGAGTGGCACCAGGAGGGGGAATAGCAGGAGGAAGAGGAGTGGCACCGGAGTAGGGTAGGGGATGGAGGGCCTGGTTTGCCCCGGCGTAGATCCAGGAGGGCTTGGGCCGAGCAGTCGGGAATTCAGCAGCAGGCAGCAGCGGCTGAGCCGAAGGGTCAACCGGGAGCTCAGCAGCTGCAGTGCTGTCGACACTGTTACGCCCTGTGTGCCGTGTAGATGGCGTGTCCTAACCAAGACAGCGTTCTGCAGCAGCAGAAGCAGCACCAGCAGCGGCAGCGTCCCCGGGCTGTTGGCGGCGGCGCAGCCCCCGGGCTGCCGGCGGCGGCGCAGCCCCCGAGCCAAGTGGTGCCAGGCTGGGCTGGGCTGGGCTGGGCTGGGCTGGGCTGGGCTGGGCTGGGCTGGGCTGGGCTGGGCTGGGCTGGGCTGGG
>DUAN01000202.1:0-1732 GCA_012960845.1 Planctomycetota bacterium
GTGCAGAGATTGCAGGAGATGCACCGTTTCTTATCGGCGATGATGCGAAAGCGTGAGAAGCGTGCATAGATGTTCATCAATGCCGCCAGAGGACAGGCAAAACGACACCAGACCCGACCCGAGAAGTGCCAGTACAATCCGACCCCGAGGATCCCCGAGAAGAACAGATCGACGGTCCACTCATAGCTCAGTAGTGGAACGCCGTGAAGGATGCCGTGATAGATGGAAAGGGACCAGGATCCAATCCAGCTGTCGGGAAAGCACCACGACCAGAGCCGGGTCTCGAGCAGGATGAGGGTCAATAGCAGGAAAAACTGGCCGATGAAATTGAGTCGATGGGTCCAGGGTCCATGAGGCATCTTGCGCCGCTGTGTATCCCCAAGTGTCTCCGCCAGTGCTCCACAGGAACAGATCCAACCGCAGTACACCCCCTTGCCCCAGCGTCGAATGGCCAGCGGTAACAGCACGAAGGTCTGGATCACGGAGATCACCAGCCACGCCATCATCGGCTGATCGGTAAACACGTTCCAGAAGAAGAGCGGCCACGCGAGGATCAATCCAAACGCTCGCCAGTACTCCCGTCCCGCAGGATAGTTCTCGGTGATGGGGAACATTGCATCCGCGAGAGTTCGACCCCAGCCATCGTCGAAGCAACCGAGGTCACCGAGCCAGGGCAAGATCCAGTAGGGCAACAGAAACAGTGGGATCGCCTGGATCGAGATGAGAGTCCAGGTTTGCCATCGTACGTACTGGGTTGGCCTCCTGTGAATGCGGCGGATCCCGAACAGCAGAACCACCAGGGTGTAGACCAGGCTGTACCAGAACCCAGGCTGCGAGACGCTGGTGACCAGCGTTCCCAGCAGGGTGCTGCGATCGGCGAAGGCTCCTCCGAGACTGGTCCACCACTGGTCGAGGCCACCGGGGAAACCACCCTGATCGATCCACCACTCGGCCAGTGGTGGCCACACGCCTTGCCGTTTCCAGTGATAGATCCAGCTGAACAGGACCATCAACAGGAGCAAACTGATCCAACTACCGGCGCTCCACTCGCCACGGATCTTCACTCCACTTCGCCGCAACAATCCCAGCGGAGCCTCTCGACCGATCATCGTATAGACCGAGGTGGCTTCGATCTTCTTGACCCCGGTGGAAGTCTCCAACGTCACCGATTGCGCATCCATCTCGATCACCTTGGCGGACGCCTCCAGCTGAAGCGTACCCCTCTCGACACGTTGCGCCACTCCCTCGATGCTGGCACGCCCGGGACGCACCAGCTGATCTCCGCGGTGGGTCAGCGTCACCTTTGCGTCGGCATCGGCGAGGCGGATCGCCACCTCGCAGGCGGAATCCCCTCCCCCCACCACGACCACCGATTCACCACGATGATCGGAAGGATCATGGAGCCGATGGGAGACATGATCGAGATCTTCCCCGGCCACAGCCAGCTTACGATGGTCTCCACTGCGGCCGATGGCGATCACCACACGACTGGCTTCGATGCGGGTGCCATCCTCCAGTTTCACCGTCAACCCACCAGCGTCTCGATTCACCGACAGGACCCGGCCGGAGATCGATTCGATTCCGGCGCGCTGCGATTGCTCGAGCAGGCTGGCGATCAAGCCCTCACGGTCGAGATCTCCTTCTGGGAGTTGTAATTCTCCTGCAGGAACCATCGTGTCGGGGTTGGTGAAGATCGGTTTCTTGAGTGGGAAATTCTCGAGCGTGTCGAGGG
>DUAN01000202.1:1833-13250 GCA_012960845.1 Planctomycetota bacterium
GACCAGCGGGACACGATCGGCTGCGGTGGGGATCGACTGCTGTGCTATCGATCGCACCACACGGGTGCCCGAATCGATGGCGAACTTCAACAGCGGAGTTCCGGTCAGGTCTCCGACGATGAAGAGCCCAGGAACGCGAGTCGAGAAGTCCTTGGCAACCTCAGGAAGCGCTTCCACCGTACCTGCTGGCCATTGCAGATGAAGCCAGTGAGCAAATCTCGACAGCCCCCACTGCACGCCGCGTCAGTTCCCTTGAACCAGACCGACCTTGCGATCGAGAGAGGTGATCAAAACGCTCGGGTCGAGGGTCTGGCCGGTGGCATCTTCCAGCAACTCGAGCGGTAACCGCCGTCGACCTGGAGCGTGAATCCGGGTTCGTAGCCACTGCAAGATCCCCTCGAAGCGTCCAGCCGAGACCTCTGCTTCGATATCGATCTCCTGGTTGATGGCCTGGTAGAACTGCGCCGAGTAGAGGGAACCCAGCAGATAGGTGGGGAAGTAACCGAACAGCCCGAAACTCCAGTGGATATCCTGAAGCACACCTTCGCGATCGGTATCGGGCTGGATACCGAGATACTCCTGCATCTTCTCGCGCCACAATCCGGGAAGATCGGAGGTCTGGATCGATCCATCGAAGAGGCCCTGCTCCAACTCGAAACGCAAAGCGATGTGCAATCCATAGGTCACTTCATCCGCTTCGACTCGGATCAGTGAAGGTCGCACTGGATTGACTGCATTGGCCATCTCCTGGGCACCGACACCTTCCAGTGGTCCGGGAAAGTAGTCACGCAGTTTGGGCAGGAAGTGACTCCAGAATGCCTCGCTACGGCCGATCTCATTCTCCCAGAAGAGACTCTGGGACTCATGAATTCCCAGCGAGATGCTATCGCACAGCGGTGTGTGCTCCCACTCCGGGTCCAGTCCTTGCTCGTACATCGCGTGACCAGATTCGTGAATCACACCGTACAGGTTGCTGGTGAAATTGTCTTCCGAGACGCGGGTCGTGATCCTCACGTCATGGGGCGCCGCTGGCGATGTGCAGAAGGGATGCGAGGTCAGATCCAGTGATCCTCGGTTGAAGTCATAGCCGAGTTCCGCTGCCACCTCCTTCGAGAAGGCCAGTTGTTTCTCGCGATCCCACGGGCCCTTCATGAAGGCGGGTGTGGTGGCGGGCTGGGAAGCGGCTCGCTCGACCAACGATTGCAGCCCTGGCACCACAACCTTGCAGATCTCACCGAAGCGGGCCGAGGTCATCCCTCGTTCGTACTGGTTCATCAGGATGTCATAGGGACACAGTTCCTCATCTTGCAGGCAATCAGCAAACTGGCTCTGCAATCGAACCTGCTGCTCGAGCAGAGGCGCAAACTGCGCGAAGTCGTCATTGTCTTTCGCCGACTTCCAGGCCGCCATCGATTGAGAACAGGACTCGGCAATCTGCGAGGCGAGAGGAACCGGGATTCGAATCGCTTGTTCGTAATCGTATCGAACTTCACGCACCAGGGCTTGCAGGTCGAGGTCACCCGATCCCGAAGCCACATCCTCTGCCTTCGAGAGGCACTCCCCCAGCGCAGGATCCTGCGCTCGCTTGTGCTTGATCCCGACGATCTCACCCAGCGCTGCGGCGCGCGACTCGCTTCCCCCTGCTGGCATGTAGGTTTCCTGGTCCCACTCCAGCAGTGCGATCGAGTGCTCCAGTAGCGAGATCCCTCGCAACTTCTCCTTCAACTCGGCAATCACATCTGCACTCATGTGGTGGGCTCACTCTCGACATGGATCTGGCCAATACCCTCGATGCCCTCGAGTTCGAGAGCTTCGACGTAATGGATCGAACAGACCGGTTGAAAGGTCTCGTCTCCGGCAACCTGCTGACTCGGTCCTTCGAGTTGAGCGGCTCCGTCGACACACTTCAGGTTGAAGATCGCCTTGCGATTGCAGCGGTGACAGGTGGTCTTGATCTCCTCGATGGAGTCCGCCAGTTCCATCAGTCTGCGACTACCCTTGAATAGTTGGCTACGGAAATCGGTCCTCAGCCCGTAGCAGATCACCGGAATCCCCAGTTGATCGGTGATGTCACGAAGTTGCTCGACATGAGCGACGGACAAAAACTGTACCTCATCCACCAGCACGCACTGGACCTGATCAAAATCTGCCTGATCCAGTTTCTGGGATTCCGACAATACGATGTGAGCCGGGCGGTGCAGGCCGGCACGAGAAGCGACCTCCTGAACCCCATACCGGTCATCGAATCCAGGTTTGATGACGACGATCTTCTTGCCCTGTCGCTCATAATTGTGAGCGACCGCCAGCAAGTTGAGCGTCTTGGCGCTGCCGACGGTACCGTGCCTGAAATACAACTTGGCCATTGAGATCCTCCTGCGAAGCCACGCTTGACTCCGGTGCAGGGTATCCGGGACTCGGGCCCGATTCCATGCTAGCCGTCGGAGTCTGGCTCGGGATTCCCCTCGGCTGCTTCACCTTCACCGGGGACCGCAGGCGCAACCGGTTCGGTCGGGGGATTCACCGCATCCGCCTGCTCCACCTCTGCTGGAGGCGCCTCAGGCTCGACCACCGCACGCAGCACTTCACCCACCTTGAGCAGGGAGTCCTGCACCCAATCACGCACCAGCACCGTGCGATGATTCCCGATCACTCGCGCAGCCACACCCTTCCCGCCAACCGACAGATCTTGCTCCGAACCGAACTGGATGGTGTGTATCGATCCATCCGCCAGTTCGATCTCGATGAAGGACTGGACCGGCTCGAGTCCCAGGGCCGAAGCATCCGCCGGGTCTGCGGGCTCAGCGGCCTGGACATTCTTGAGTGCAGTGATGATGCCCTTGACGGTCGTTTCGTCCGCCGGCACCGACTCCACTTCGCTGGAGAATCGGACCATCCACAGTGGATCATCCGATCCCGCCACCACGGTCACCTGTGCTGGATCGTCGGGGATCGGTTCCGGCGAACTCTTCCAGTTCAGCTGGGCGTTGGCCTCGGGAGTCTGGATGTGCATGCGAGTGACCACGGCATCGAAGGGAAGTTGAAATAGCATCTTGTGGGTCCAGCGCCCTGCTTCCAGGCTACCACCGGCAAACCCTGCGCGATTCCTCAGATTTGGAGCAACGCTATACACTTCATCGGATCCCCCGATGCGAATGAAAGAACGCTGGTATCCATCGGCTTTTCCGATCACCAGATCTGCCAGAGATTTGCCTGCTGAATCCTTCAGAGCCACCTTCAATCCACCGCGATCACCGACCTCAAAGTGGCCATGACTCTGCACCTTCGATGCGCGCTGATGAGCCCCGGTGATCGATTGGATATCTAGCAGCAGTTTCTCGATCTCCGCCTGGTCTCCCGGGTAGTTCCACGCCGATGGGACCTTCCAGTCCTCTCCTTCTCGCTCCAGAACGACCGAAGAATCTCCCAGCATCATCTCCACTCTTGTCACCTGATCCACTGCCAGGTCAGAGAAAGAAGCGAAGGCGGGCGGAATTTCAACGTCATCGGAGTACTCGTCTTCATTGGTGTAGTAGAGCAGTCCTGATCCCACGATGATGGCCAGAACCATCGCAAAATTTCTGGAGTTCATGACGATACCCTCTCGGAGTTGACTCGGTTTTCATGTGACGCAGAAGAAGCCGCTCGACTCGCCGAATAAACCAGATAGATCAACATCAAGATCAGCGGGATTCCAACCATGTTGCCATAGGTGACCAGGTTTCGTTCGTTACGCTCGGTCTTGCGAAGTGCACTGGAGACCTGAACCTTGGCGCGGATCTTCGCCAGATCCGGATCGAGGGCCAGCGCCTCGATGGCACCGACCAGGAAGCGGACATTTTGCTGATACATGCTCAGTGAAGCGTACTTTGCGATGTCGGCAGAACCCAGCAGCAACACCCTTCCTGGCTGCGATTCCATCGGTGCCACCTTGGGCCCATCCGCCGCATCGGTCTCCTCTGTCGGATCCCAGGGGGGAACCGCGCTTCCCTCCTCGAAGGTCGAAGGAAAACTGCCCTCGAGCAACAAGCACAGATGCCTCACGCCAAGCAGTGCCGGATCGTTGGGCACCGTGTCCATCTCCTTGGTGTAACCGGGACTGTACCTGGGTAACCAGGATTGATCGGAGGAACTGGCCAGCACCGAGATCTCGACACCCGCTTTCGCAGCCATCTCTTGATTGATTGCATAGGGCGTGGCGAAGGGAAAGATGATGGATCCGGCACCACGGGTCAGCGGTGAGGTCCCGTCGAGCCCGTTACCACTGGCAGAGGGGCACAGGTTGAAGGGAACCGGCTGGCGGAATTGAGAACCAAAGGGACCTGCGCGAAGAACCTCGATGGAGCCGCATTCCTTGCTGGCCACCAGTACGTTCTCCACCGTCTCGACCCCCCACATCCGCAAGCTCCTGGAGAGTGCGGGAGCCAGTGGCGTGAACTGCAATCTTTGATCGAGAGTTCCCGATGTGGTGGAACTCATCACCATCGCGGGTCTGCCGGAGATGATCGATCTCTCGATCTCGAATCGCTGACGATCGGTCAACGCATTGGGCTCCGCGATGATCAGCAGTGATGCCTCCTCCGGCACCAGTGAACTCTTGGTCAGGTCGATGCGACGAACATCAAACCGTTCCTTCAGGATGTCGTTGACGAAGGGGTCGAAGTGACCGACCGGTTGTTGCAGCGGGCTGCCACTGGAATCGGTCGTGATCAGATCCTCGGGACGACCATGGAAGAAGGCGATCACTGGCTTGGTACTACTGGCCAGCTTGGCGATGCGGCTGACCAGTTCATACTCGAGTCCCTCGAGATTGGTGTGCACCGGGATCGCCTCGACATCCCGATCGAGATACTTGAGAACCAACGCACTGTAGAATGGCACGATCTCGAAACCGTCATCTTTGAAGGATCGACCCTGTAACTCGGGGATCCCCTGCTGGGCCAACTGCTGCTTGATCTCATCGGCGAAGGAAGTCGAGCCTCCCATCAGGGCCTGGGCGGGATCCTGAGCCGGAATATCTCCCGACTCCTCCTTCTTTCTGACGTATTCCTCGATGATTCGACTGGGATTGATGACCTGAACCTTCAGTGCAGCTCCCGCTGCTGTCGCCGAACGCTGAAATTCCTCGAGGTAATCGACAGTATCACGACGGAGGTTTTGCAATCCTGAGGGCATCTTCTCGCTGACCCAGTACTCGATGGTCAACTCCTCCCCCAGTTCAGAGAGGATTCTTCCCGTCTCGGGGCTGACCGTGTGGATTCCGATCCTGGTCAGGTCGATTCGATGGTCAAACTGAATTGCAATCATGTTGCAGATCACCAGCAACAGGACCAACAACCCCAGGGAAGAGATCCAACGAGTGGCGAACTTTGATTTCCGGTGGTTCATCTTTCCCCCCCTACTGCTTCTTCAGTTCGACCTGGAACACCGTCAGTGCCAGGAACAAACAGGAGCCCGACAAGAAGTAGACGACATCGCTGATCGCCAGTACTCCTCGCTCGATCGACCTGAAGTGCGATTGCACTCCCAGTGCTTCGACCGTTCTTGCCAGCGGTTCGCTGGTACTGGTGAGAAATGCCGCGAAGTCAGGGCTGAGGGCGAGTACCAAGACGATGCCCGCAGTCACCCCGACCAGCAGAGAAACCACCTGGTTCTGAGAAAGTGCCGATACCCAGCACCCGAGTGCCAGAAACATCATTCCCGCCAGAACAGTTCCGATGTAGCCACCCATGATCGGTCCCCAGTCCACCGGACTGGCAGACATCCAGGAGATGGTGGCGGGGATGCCAAGACTGCACACCACACTCGCCAGCAATACGATCACCGAGGCCAGCCACTTGCCGATGACCAGATCCTTGACCGGCAACGGCAACGACAGCAACACCTCGGTGCTACCGGTCCTCAGTTCTTCCGACCACAACCGCATCGTTACTGCGGGTGCAAAGACCATCATGGTGAAGGGGGTCAATCCGAACCAGACCCTCATGTCGGCACTTTCGATGATGAAGAAGGGTGAGTAGAGGAAGAAGAAGAAGGACAGGATTGCGATCTGCAGTGCGATGAAGATCCATGCGATCGGGGTACCGAAATAGGCTCCGCACTCTCTTCTGGCAACAGTCAGGATATTTTTCATTTCTGCAGCTCCTCTCCACCGGTGAGACGCAGATAGACCTGCTCGAGGCTCTCCCGCCCGACACCCACCTGAATCAGCGGAGACCCACTCTGCTCGAGCATCTTCTGCAAATGATCGAGATCTGGAATCGAATCTCCGAGCCAATGGTGAACCGTTTCTCCCGGGGACCCGGGAATACCTTCTGCCAGTTGCAACTCACCACAACGCTGCGGATCCACTCCGCTTCCTTCGACCACCACCTGCCATCCTTCACGAAACTCTCCGGCCAGTTCCTCAGGAGTTCCATCGGCGATCAATCGTCCCGAATGGATGACGATGATCCGCGAACAGATCGCGGCGATCTCCTGCAGGATGTGGGTGCTGAAGATAACGGCGCATTCCTCGGCCAGTTCCCGGATCAGATCTCGCACTTCGATGATCTGTCGCGGGTCGAGGCCGTTGGTCGGCTCGTCGAGGATCACCACTTCCGGGTCATGAATCAACGCCTGGGCCAATCCAACTCGCTGGCGAAAACCTTTCGACAAGGTTCCACATCGACGGCGCAACATCGCCTTCAATCCGAGTCGATGGGAGATCCGCTCGATACGCTTGGCCAGATCGGAGCCGACGAGCCCCCGGGCAGTGCCGACAAATCGCAGGTAATCGATCACTTCCATCTCATCGTAGAGAGGGACGCTTTCGGGTAGGTATCCGAATTTCAACTTGGCTGCGATGGGATCGCTGGCGATATCGATCCCGCAGATCTTCGCCGTTCCCTCATCGGGGGCGAGCAAGCCAGTGATCATGCGAAGCGTGGTGCTCTTGCCCGCTCCGTTGGGTCCGAGGAAACCGAGGATCTCTCCTCGCTTCACCTTGAACGACACATTTTCTGCGGCTCTCGTCGGACCAAACGAACGACTCAAGCAGTCTGCTTCGATGACCACCTTCTCGAGAGTGGAGGGGGGAGCGGTAACACTCACACCTCCTGGATGACTCTGATCCATCCGGGCTCCATTCTTTCCTTCATTGCAGGTCCACGGCCGACAGGTTCGACCGAGAAGCCACAAGATGAAGAGAATCAGCCCTCGAATTCAAGCGGTCTTGCAGTTCATCGTCACGAGAGACTGCATCTCACCGAGATTTCGCACATCCCGACCGTAGAGGAGGGTAGCGGCTCCGATCCGACGAGCCTCCTTGGTATTGGCCGGTGCATCATCGACGAAAAGGACCTCATCCGGACGAATTACGACCCCTAGACACTCCTGGATCTCCTTCAGAACCTCCAGGATCGCCTCTCCCTTCTCCATCAGACCGTATCTTGGATAGAAGAAATGATCTCGAATTCCGAAGGCATCGAGCAATTCACCACAGACCTCGGCATCGCCCCGACAGGCGAGGGAACAGATCCCACCGCAGTTGTGGATCGATCTCATCAATTTTCTGGTCCCGCGCCGCAGCCGCACCGTTGCGGTATCACAGGTCGCCAGGTGATGACCCTTCATCTGAAAGGGCCCATGATAGGGACAGACCTCCTCCAGATCCTCACACCAGAGTGTCTCGTCCAGATCAAACACGAACAGTCGATACCCCATGCCTGTCTCCTTCCTCGCTACCCAGCGACAAGGACGCTCCAATCCTCAGCACGGTTCCCACCATCTGTCATCGAGGATCGAGGTTCGAGGCGAAGATGAACGCCTCGTTATCAGGCAATGAAAGCGCAACCGATCGACAGGAAGGAGATGCCAGCCGGGATGTGTCGAGTCTACACAATAGATCGGCGAATCGACCGGCGGTCGAGAGGTTCGGGGAGGGATGAAGTCGGTACTCGATCAGTTTGTTGGATCGAAGCGATCTTGAGTCCGTGGAGCCTGTGGCGCCGCTGGCAAGGTCGAATCGGTTTCCGATTCGACCAGGTTCTGCGCTCCGGGACTGAGGAACACCTCGACCCGATCGAACGCATGCATGCCGAGCATCTCTCCGATGCGGTTCTGAGCCCTCAGGCCATGCGCCTGCTCGCGAATCATCTGGCACAGTTTGGTCATCTGTTGTGCCAGCGGTTCCGGCAAGAATTCGATGGCATCCGCCACGCAGAAGCTCTCGGGATTGTCGAGGCCGATCGCCTCGCCCAGTTCCCCTCCGACGATCGATCGCTGACGCTCTTCATCGATGAGTCGATTCAAAATGCGTCCATCCCGATCACGAGACTTCTCGATCGATTCGTAATCGGCAACCATCCCCGCCTCGTCCAGATCGACCAGAACCTGCGCCTGCTCCTCATGTAACTGAGTGATTCTGTTCATGATCTGCGAGAGTTCGGTGGACAGGTCCACGATCTGCTGCTGTGGGAACTGTGGGTCGGTCATGGTGAATCACGCTTTCAAGGCACGGACGGTGCCATGCTGTTTCTTCGACCATCGGCGAGCAAATCTGCAGTCATCGGGTCATTTTCTCGCTGAAGCGCCATTTTTCAGCCCTACGGGGGAATTTATACCCGACCCACGGCGCGCCACTCGAGGCCCAATCGAGGCCCAATCGAGGCCACGAAAAAACCAGTCGAGTTGCCCGACAGGGCCAGCGGGAGTAATTTCTGGGCGAGCTTCTCCTGACCCGTCGAACTGCCAGCGCCGCAGCGAACAGCTCGACAGGTGGATCGAAGACCATCGCAATAAGAACATCGCGGAAAGAACATCGCGGAAAGAACGACACGAGAAGAAATATATGGGCGGGTGGCGGAACTGGCAGACGCGTCAGATTTAGGTTCTGGTCCCGAGAGGGGTGGGGGTTCGAATCCCCCCTCGCTCATTCTTCTTCACTCGTCTCCCCCATCGATTTCGCAGAAACCGATGCTCCGGTAGAGACCGATCGCCGCTTCATTGGATCGATGAACCGCAAGGTGCAACTCGGTGAAGCCGCGATCCTGCAGTGCCGCGATGCTTGCAGTGATCAACGATCTGGCATGCCCGCGACGCTGGTACCGGGGGTGCGTCATCGAAAATGCCAGCAACGGCAAACCCTGGTACAGGGTGAGAAGACTCGCGGCAATGATTCCACTTCCCTCCGATGATCGGAGGATGAAGGATCCATCGGCGAACCATCGGCCGTAACGACCGTTGAAGGTACCTTCGACCTCTGCCAGCGCATCTTCGAGAGTTTCTCCATCATCATCGACGGTCCCTTGATAGGCCTCGAACATCAACGTGGCCAGCGCTGTCTTGCGATGGTCGGTGGCCTGCGAATCCGCAGTGCCCGAGGACACCCACGACTCGAAGGACTCATTTCTTCTCTCCACCTCGATTTCATCGAACAAGAATTCATCGAGCAAGAATTCATCGAGCAAGAGGCGCATCCGTTTCCTCATTCACCACTCCCGCTGGCGATCTGTCGCAGTGCCTCGACCACCTGGTCCCGTTGCTGTTCATCGCTCTCGAGTCCGGGAGCGATGCGCAACGTCCCCCCCACTTCCAGCGTCCCGATGTGTCGGTGTGCCAGCGGGGCGCAGTGCAATCCGGCACGACAGCGGGCACCGCTGCTCACTTCCAGTATTGCGGCGGCCTGCTCCGGTGGCAGCCCCGGAAAATCGAGAGCGAGCACCGGGGTACGCGCATCAGTTCGACCCTCTCCGCAACTCTCTCCGCGAAGTTCCACACCATCGATGGCGGCGATGGCCTGGCGCCAGACCTCGCGCAACTGGCTCAACTGCTCGAATCGAACAGACACCGGCTGTTCTTCGAAGAAGTTCAATGCCGCGTCGAGTCCGGCGATTCCCGGCAGGTTGGGAGTCCCCGATTCGTATCTCCCGGGACCGCTGGCGGGAATCGTCGGGTGCGCACTATCGACCCCGTTGCCACCGATCCACAGCGGCCGCGGTTGGTAGCCAGGTGCCAGGTAGCAGGGTCCGATGCCCGGCGGTCCGCCGAGGTGCTTGTGGCCTGCCATGGTGAACGCCACCAGTCCATCGATCCGTCCCAGATGAAGCGGCACGATCCCCGCCGACTG
Source organism: Planctomycetota bacterium (assembly GCA_012960845.1). Lineage (GTDB taxonomy): Bacteria > Planctomycetota > UBA8108 > UBA1146 > UBA1146 > QNYK01. Next base: position 11,939 of record DUAN01000202.1, read on the forward strand.
GGCGCCATCGACCACCAGCGGCAGCGAGTGTTGCTGACACCACGCTCCCACCTCCTCGATCGGCTGGATGATTCCCGTCACGTTACTGGCGTGCTGCAGCACGACTCCGAGCGCGGGGCCAGGCTCCATCCGTGCCAGCGCTTCGAGGTCGACCAGACCGGCCGCATCGACCGGCAGGCAACGCACCCGCTCCTCGCCGAGCGCTCGCACTGCCGGGCGCCACACCGCGTTGTGTTCGAGCGCACCGATCCAGAGGATCGCATCGGGCTGCGGATCCCGGCACAGATCGGCGATGATGGTCGACAGACCGAGGGTCGAGGAGGGAAACAGCACCAGCCGCTGAGGATCGGCGACTCCCAGCAGATCTGCCAGTCGCTGGCGACAGGAAGCGACGATCTGGGAGGCGGCCTGGGCACCTCCATGCGCTCCTCGGCCAACACTTCCGGCCAGATGCAGGGCCCCCAGCATCGCCTCTTCGACCCCCGGATGGCGCGGGTGAGCGGTAGCGGCATTGTCGAGATAGATCATCTTTCCTCCACCGAGATGGTCCGCTGCTGCTGGTCGATGGTCAAGGGAACGCCCTTGCAACCGCCGAGAATTCGCAACAGGATCGACCGCTGCCACCACTCGGTCCGATTTCCGGCGTCGAAAAGACCCGTCAGAAGCGACCGTCGGGAAGGAACCTCGATGTCAGCCTCACACCTCAGTCTCGATCCAGACCAACTCGATCGCAAGGAACGATACCTGCTGATGGTCTCCTCGGTGATCCCTCGCCCCATCTGCTGGATCTCCACCATCAGCGGTGAAGGGATCACCAATCTGGCCCCCTTCAGCTTCTTCGGCGCGGTCAGCAGCGATCCACCGACGGTGATGCTGAGCGTCGGCCGCCGCAGAGATGGCAGCCACAAGGACACCGCCCGTAACTTGCTCGACACCTCCGAGGGCGTGATCCACATCTGTCAGCAACCCGCTGGAGCCACCATGGTGGCCAGCAGTGAAGGACTGCCACCCGGCCAAAGTGAAATCGATCATCTCGCCCTCGAGACGGTCGCTTCCGATCAGGTGCGCCCACCTCGGCTACGAGATGGCGCCATCGCACTGGAAGCGAAGGTGGTGCACCACCGTGAACAGGGCAACGGACCGGTCGATCTGTTTCTGCTCGAAGCGGTGCGATTTCATCTGCGCCACGATCTGCTGGTCGATCAACGCCCCGATGCGTCTCTAGTTGCGGCTCTCGGTCGACTCGGTGGCTCGCTCTACTGCGACACCTCCACTCCCTTCATCATCGAACGTCCCGAGCAGGTATCTCCCC
>DUAN01000203.1:0-496 GCA_012960845.1 Planctomycetota bacterium
GCTGGCCGAGATCGTCGCTGTAATAGATCCAGGCGTCCCAGGTTCGTGCTGCGGGATCCACCACATCGAAGCCCACGATGGCGGAACTGCTCTGTATCTCGACGGTGAAGTGTTCGATGATCGGGGCAGATGCCTGAGCGAAGACACTCTTCTGCTGGCAGCCGGAGGTCAGCAACAGTAAACCGATGAAGAGCAGCCCGATGGTTCGGGAATGGAGGGGTTCATGCACGATGTCATCTACCTCTCGATTCCATCCCCCCCCTCTCAAAACGGGAATGGTTTCGGTTTCTTCAGTTCGGCTGGGCCGAAATGGGTTCAGGCACGAGGCTGCCCGAGAAGCCACTGACACGGGACATCCACCGGGATGCGATCCGCCAGAGAAGAATACGATAATCTGTTGCTGCAGCCCAATCGACAATGGTGGCAGGGACCTATCCATCGGCCAGTAACACCTCTACAATGACCTCTGGTCGGAATTCAACGATTCCGCCTCCGG
>DUAN01000203.1:506-2218 GCA_012960845.1 Planctomycetota bacterium
TCTCATCCGGCCTCACGATCCAGTGCCCTCCGTCGATCCGGAGTCGGTGCTTTTTGTGTGGCCATCCTGACCTTTTTCGCCTCTGTCTGGCTAATTCCAGCGACCCCCGCTCTTGGCGGAAACGAGCGGAGCCTCGAGGCATCCACCTCCGATGTCTCCCGCGCCAGTGCGCAATTAGCCGGGGCGATCCAGAAGGATCGCTTTGATGAGGCTTCCCGTGCGGTCGATGAACTGGTCAAGGATGGCAGCAAGAAGGCGATCAATGCGCTGGTTCAGGTCGGTCTTGGCGGTCAGTCCTACGGAATTGAACGCTACATCGGATCGAAGTTGGTGGGCATCCCGGCCGGCGAAGGACTCGATCGCCTCTGTCATCTGGCGAACAAGGACAAGCGCTCATCTGCGCGGATCATCTTGACGCTGGTACTGTCCGCTCGCTCGGAAAGCAACGCCTACAAGGCAGTGCTGACCAACTTGTACGATCCCGACGACTCGGTTTCCCTCACCGTCATCGAAGCACTGGAGAAGAAGGACGACCTCGGCTCGGTCGATCATCTGATCGAAGCGCTGGCTCGCCAGGAAAAGGTCGGCCGGTCAGGGACACTGCTCGCCTACGAGATTCGCAAGTGTCTGCTGAAACTGGTCGGGGAAGATTTCAAGGTGTCGGCAGACTGGAAGAATTTCTGGGAGCCGCGAAAAAGAGATTACAAGAGACCTCCTCCGGGGACTCAGAAGCGCGGAGTGACCTCGGTCAAGCGAGATCCTCCCGCTTTCTTCGGCATGGAAGTGGCGGCCAAGAATGTTGTCTTCTTGCTCGATGTGTCCGGCAGCATGGAAGTGGTCGATGACCTTCCCGAAGATCCGGGGGACGGAGTTGGAGGGCGTCGCACCGGGGTCGGGGATGAGCCAGAAAAACCGAAACCTACCCCCCAGCAGCAGGAATCTCGTCAGCGCATTCGACGGGTCCAGGATGAGTTGATCGGAACCATCGAAAAGTTACCTGCAGATGTGCGCTTCAACATCATCACCTTCAACCACGAGGTGCACGCCATGTCGAAGGGGCTGGTCTCTGCATCTTCTCGGCGGAAGAAGGAAGCGATCCAGTACGTGAGGAAGTTCAGTGCTGAGGGAGAGACGTGGACCGATCACGCCCTGCGTGAGGCGTTTGGTGCGCCCCAGCTGAAGGCGATCTTCCTGCTCTCCGATGGGGCTCCACGCCGCGACAATCAGTTGCTCGATACGCGGCCGATCTTGCAGTGGGTCCGTGAGGCCAATCGATTCCGCAGGATTCGCCTCAACACCGTCGGCTTCGAACAGGCAGGTAAGAAATTGCGCGCCTTCATGAGAAATCTCGCCCTGCAAAATAATGGCGAGTACATCGAACTTCGCTGAATCCTCTCGAAATCTCTGCAAGTCCTGTTTCTGACATGACTTGGTTCATGTCCAGGTAGGCCGATCTGGTTGCCGCCCATCTCCGTTTCTGGTAAAAGCACCTTTTCCGGATGAGCGGTAGGGCCAGTGCGCTGAATCCGCTCCGACGAGGCCTGATTCGTGGGCTTCGAGTCACGACCTTTGATATGGATATGAAGGAGAAGCAAGATGGACTCATGGGTGAACTACTTGATCAGCGCTGAGGGTGCGAAACTCGGCATCGGCATCTCCGTGATCTCCTTGATCTACGCATTCTACCTCAATGGTTGGATCAAGAAGCAGTC
>DUAN01000204.1 GCA_012960845.1 Planctomycetota bacterium
CTCTATTCCACCAGGTACAGCAGTGGGAAAAGGTAGATCCAGATCAGATCCACCAGGTGCCAGTAGAGTCCACCAAGATCGACAGGGGTGAAGTAACCAGGCCCGAAGCGCCCCTGCATGGCGAGCACCATCAACCACAGCATCACACCCATCCCGATCAGCACGTGAATTCCATGCAGCCCGGTCAGGCAGAAGTAGATACTGAAGAACACATGCGCATTGGCAGGACGGGGGCCCGGAGGAAGGTGCGAAGGATCGAGCGCCAATCCTGGAACATGTCCAGCATCCTCGCCATCGGAACTGGCAGTTTGGTGGTCATCCGGCTGGGTCACGGGAGCCAGCCCGGCAGGGGGAGTGGCGGGCTGAAGCACCAGGCCCTGGGCCTTGGGAACTTCGGTCACGACCGAGGCCTGTGGCAGATCCAGTTCCGCATGAGCCAACTTTTGTTGCTCCTGCTGATGCATCCGCGCTTCCTCAGCGTCGACGACATTTTCATAGACGAAATATTTGCCCGGGAATAATCCCTCATGAAACTTCTTGGAGTACTCGACGTACTTGATCCCCATGAAGCCAGCGCCACAGAGGAAGGTCACCGCCAGAAAGAAGATAATCCTCTTCTTGCGGCCCAGTTGTGCCTCACGAACTGCCAGCGCCATCGTCAAGGAAGAGAAGAGCAACACCATCGTATTGGTGGCTCCCCAGCGCTTGTCGAGGAAGTGATGCCCCCACTTGAACAGCTCGGGATCATTCGCCTTGTAGATGGTGTAGAAGCAGAAGAGGCCGCCAAAGAGCAGTACCTCGGTGGCCAGGAATAACCACATCCCCAGCTTTCCCGCTTCGAACTGCTGGCGCATGGTGTCGAAGTGGTGTGCCTGATACGGAGAATGGCCATGGCCAGCCCCGTGCTCAGCACCGTGGCCATCTCCATGCCCGGCTTGCTGGTTCGAATCTTGCGGTTGTTTGTCGCCGCTCATCGTATCTCCCGTCTTCCTGAAGGATTAGCCGGTCCGTTTGGTGTCGTAATTACCCGTGGCTGGATCGTACTCCAGCCCCTCGTAGTCGTAGGGATCAGTGGCAACCGGAACCGTATGAAAGTTTTCCAGCGGAGGAGGTGAAGGAGTATGCCACTCGAGGCTATTTCCTCCCCATGGATTCATCGGCGCCTTCTTCCCCGAGATCAACGACTGGATCAGGTAGTAGGCGGTCAAGAAGAAACCAGCCGCCATCACGTACGAACCGACCGTCGACAACTGATGGTAGACCTCAAACTTATCGGCGTAGGTGTAGTAACGCCTGGGCATCCCGAGAGACCCCATGACAAACTGGGGAATGAATGTCAGATTGAATCCGATGAAGACCAGAATACAGCCGATCCTCCCGAGAAACTCGTCGTACATCTTCCCGGTTATCTTTGGCCACCAGTGATGGAGGCCTCCAATGAAGCCGACCAGACCGCTCCCCATCATGACATAGTGGAAGTGCGCCACCACGAAGTAGGTGTCATGAAGGTGCGTATCGATGCTGAGCACGCCGAGGAACAGTCCAGTCAACCCGCCAATGGTGAAAAGGAAGATGAAAGAGATCCCGTACAGCATTGCGGTGTTGAGAACAATCGCACCCTTGTACATGGTGGCGAGCCAGTTGAAGACCTTGATCGCCGAGGGGATTCCGACCGAGAAGGTGATCCCGCTGAAGATGATGCTCATCGTGGTCGACTGCCCACTGGTGAACATGTGGTGTCCCCAGACAAGGAACGAAAAGATCGCGATGGCCACCGATGAGAAGGCGATATAGGTGTATCCGAAGATGCGCTTGTGACTATGAGTGGCAATCAGTTCACTGACCACACCCATCGGTGGAACGATCATGATGTACACCGCCGGATGACTGTAGAACCAGAAGAAGTGCTGAAACAGCACCGGATCCCCACCGTTACGAGGATCGAAAATGCCGATACCCAGAGATCTCTCCAGGATCAACAAGAGCAGCGTGATCCCGAGCACCGGAGTCGCCAGTACCTGGATCACTGCAGTGGAGTAGGTCGCCCACAGGAACAGAGGCATCTTGAACCAGGTCATCCCCTTCGGTCGCATCTTGTGAATCGTCACGATGAAGTTGAGCCCGGTAAAGATACTCGAGAATCCGAGGATGAAGACACCGATCAGTGCAGGGATCACCGCGGTACCGGATTCCGCACTGTAAGGGGTATAGAAGGTCCACCCGGTATCGATTCCTCCGGAGAAGAGCACGTAGACGAAGAAGATCGCTCCGATGACCCACAGGTAAAAGGAGCCCAGATTCAATCGCGGGAAAGCGACATCCTTGGCTCCCAGGAGCAACGGTAAGATGAAGTTACCGAGAGCGGCCGGGACCCCTGGAATGATCACCAGGAATACCATGATCGCGCCATGGGTGGTGAACCACTTGTTGTAGAGATCGGCCTGAGCCTCGGCAGTATCGGCAAACAACGGGGTGATCATCGCCAGCGGCGAGAACAGCTCTGTTCTGACCAGCAGGGCGAAGACCCCACCCAGCAAGAACATGAACAGCACTCCGATGAGGTACATCAAGCCGATTCGTTTATGGTCGAGAGTGAACGCCCAGGAAGAAAAGGTCTTGGTCACTGTCAAATAACTGGGACCGGACTCGTCGGAGGTGGTCGCTGCCGCAGCGCTTTTCACCTCATCGGAATCGGGACGGGCATCGGTTTCAGACTGACTCATATCAGTTTTCCTTCCGGGGACTCTCGGTCCCTCCGGAGTTCTGGCTCAGTGACTTGATGTACTCGGTGACCCATAGCAATTCCTTGTCCGTGAGTTTCACCACAGGCATCTGCGGAGGATATCCCTCTGCAATTTTCTTCATCGGGAATCGAATCGACTCCTGGATGTATGCCTCATCCGCCATCGCCTCCCCTGGAGTTCCTGTGGTAGTAAACTTCCTCGTCGATCCAAACATGCCGTCCCAGGAGGGACCGACCTTCTTGCTGCCATCGATACTGTGGCAGGAGATGCAGCCACGTCGCTTCCACACGATCTTGCCGTTTTCATCAAAGGGTAAGGTCTCATCGTAGGATCCGGCGACTTCGAGCCACTTCTCGTACTCCTCGACCGTCTCGTGCACCACCACCTTGGAATGCATCCACGAGTGCCCCTGGCCGCAATATTCAGCACAGAAGAGATCAAAGATCCCCGGTTCAGTGGCGATGAACCAGAGTTTTCCAGTCCGACCAGGAACGCAGTCCTTCTTGACCCTGAAAGCGGGAATGAACAGGGCATGCAAGACATCCGCCGCCATCACCGTGACATCGATGGGCACCCCCATCGGAACATGCAATCCGGCCTTTTCGAGGATCTTTGCCTCGGCGGCTTCCGCCTGTTCTGCGTTGATCTCTCCCGCTCGGACCTGGGCACGAACAACGTTGAAATCATCCGACATTCCGGGGATGGATGCGCCGTTGGAAGCGTAGGAAAAGTTCCAGGCCCACTTTTGAGCCTCGGCCACGATGGAGATCGATTCATTGGGAGGAACGGTCATATCGACATACCCGCGATAGCCATACCAGAACATCATCACCGACAAGATGATGGGGATCCCGGTCCAGACCACCTCGAGAACGATGTGGTGATCCTTGTGACTCTGGGCATGTGCGCCGGGAGGAGTCCGAAACTTCCACATGAAGTACCCCAGTAACAGGGTGATCAGCACCAAGAAGAAGATGGACACCCAGTAGACGAAGTAGAAATCCCCGTCGATGGGCCCGGCAAAGTTGGACACGGGCGCCGGAAGCCAGAAACTGGGTTCGCTATCTGCCAGCAGGATGGGTACTTGGATCATGACTGGGGCTGCTCTCTCTGCTGATCTGCCGAGATCACCGGATCTCCGTCCCGCCCGCCCCTTTTCCAGGAGTAGAGCAAGTAACTAGCGATTCCCAGGACAGTCACCAGGCCCCCGAGGCGCATCACCTTGAGAGCTGCAGGACCGTACTGGGCCTTCGTTGGATCGTAAACAAAACAGGTAAGGACAAACTCATCGAGCCAGCTTCCGACCCTACCGTCGGATGCCTCGACCAGAGAGAGGCGAACCGTCTGTGGTTCAAACTCGATCCCCTTGAGGGTCTGAGTCAGGACACCATCTGGACTGACGACGAAGATCCCTGCGCCGTGGGCGTATTCCGAATTGTATTCATTCCAGCGGTACTCGAAGCCGAGCGCTTCGGTGATCGCTGTCAACGATGCCTGCTGGCCAGTCAGAAAGTGCCAGCCCGCTTCGGCATCGGAAACATCGGCGCCGGAAAGAGTGGCCGATTCCTCGAGAGCTGTGATCAACAGTTTCTGACGGTTTCTAGCGTCCTTCGCCGAATCTCTCGGATCGATACTGAGTGTGACCACTTCAAAATCGACTCCGATCTTGAGTCCGCACTGCGAGACCGATTCGATCAGCCCCTCCACCACCAGGTTGCACAGCATCGGGCAGGAGAAGTAGACCGGATTGAAGATCACCGGCAGGCCGGAGTCGAGCACTGTACCGAGAGACACCTGTTCTGCCGATTCGTTGCGAACCACCGTCTCGAGAGGCAACTGTTGACCGAGTCGATCATGAATCGTCAATCCATCGATGCTCTTGAGCACTGGATCGAGTTCCTGATTGTAAATCTCTCCGGGAGTCACTGAAGGAGTCTGACCCATCACGGTCAGCGGCAACGGGATCCACAGGGTCAGGATCAACAGGAGCAGCATCTTCAGAACCGATCGACTCACAGATGCCGTCAACCTCGACCCTCGCGGGAACAAGTGAAGGACAGATGGTAGTAGAGAGTTCTTCTGAATCTTCATCCTCTTCCGTTACTCCTGTCCCGATGGGCCGAAACGCTTCAGCACCTTTTGACGGCCTTGTTCGAGAGGAATCGACACCCGGTTATTCTCTGCATCGGTCCAGCTGTAGCTATCGAGTTGCTGTTCCTGGTGACTCTTGACTTCCTTGAGCCCACGACTCTCCGACTGGATCGAACGGTCAAAACTGTTGACCTGCTCGCTGTTCGCCAGAAAGTCCAGAAAAAACACAGAGAAGAGGAACAGGATGGTAAAGACCACCCCGCCGTACCAGGTCGGAATCGCACTGGGATCGTCACCGGAGCCGGGAAGATCATCGTCGTGGATCGATTCGGATTGACTCATCACGGGCTCCTTTCTAGGCGTTCTCGAATGCCAATGATTCTGACATTCTTGGGTCCTTCTCGGCGATCAGCGAATGTCCTCTGAGTGACAGCGCCAGACCGATGATAAAGATTCCAGCCATCCCCATCAGGATGGTGATGTCGACAAAGGTGAATGGGAACTCGGTGCCATTAGAGATCTGCGGCATCACCAGGTAGTACATGTCAGCCCAGTGCATGGCGAGGACCCACAGAGCACCCAGAGCAATCGTCGCACGCTTTCTCTTGATGTGCTTCGAGACGAGGAAGAGGAACGGCACGAAGAAGTGCCCCACCACCATCACCCAGCCCCAAAAGCCCCACATCCAGGTGCTTTGACGACGCACGAACCAGATCGTCTCCTCGGGAATATTGGCGTACCAGTAAAGCATGTACTGGCTGAACGCGATGTATGCCCAGAATACGGTGAAGGCGAACATCATCTTGCCAATATCTTGCATGTGATCATCGGAGATCGCCCGGGTCAAACGTCCGTTGGCCTGGAGGAAGACGACGATCAATGCCAGCAGTGCGTGGAACGAAAGCACACAACCGGCGAAGATGTAAACGCCAAAGATGGTACTGAACCAGTGTGCATCGAGGCTCATCAGCAGGTCGTATCCAGCAAAGGTGACACTCATGGCAAAGAGGGCCACTCCCACCGGGCTCATGCGACTCATGCGAGAGGATCTCTGCACATCTCCATCACGATCCTGGGCCACGGAGGAACGGTGATAACTCCATGCGAAGGTGATCCAGATGGCGAAGTAGATCGCCAGGCGGATCAGGAACCAGTTGTAATTGAGATAGGAAGATTTCACTGCGATGACTTCATCACCGAGATCAGGATGCATCCACTTGTAGAGCGATCCCATCGAGTCTGGAAACAGCAGTGGGATGAAGATCAGAGCCATCAGCACGACATTGCGCGAGACTCCTTCCGCCAGCCTTCTGACCACCGCACTCCAACCTGCATTGGTGATGTGGTGAACCAGCACGAAGAACAAACCGCCGAGAGTCATGGTGAGAAAGAAGCAGGCGCTGACCAGGTACGGGTGCCAGATACTCCACTCCGTCACGAATCCATGAATCGGAGCGTGGTCCCCTGCGTCGGCTGCGGCGTGTCCATCCCCTGCAGCCGAGTCCTGTGCTGCGCCAGACGACTCTACCTCGTGGCCGCCAAAGGCGCCCTCGAGATTCCCCAGCGCCAGGGTGCCGATCAGTCCGAGCACCGCAAGAGTTGTCCCCAGGGCAATCATCTTGCCGGAGAGCGATCCGAGGGTGCGATTCTCAGTGCTGAGGTCAACGGTTACACCGTGTCCCATCGGACTACCTCCCCTGCCGGGCATCAGAGCCCGCTTCGTCTTGAGGCTTTGCGCCGGTTTCCTTGGCACCGCCGAGAGCTTTCTCACGCAGCAGTCGCTCCCGATCGGACGCAGGAATCTCGGCGATATCGACCGACTGACTCAACTGCAGCGCTTTGACATGAGCGACGATCGCCCAGCGATCCGCCGGAGCGATCTGCGAACGATAGCCCGGCATCGTAGCGATGCCGTACCCGGTGATGTTGAAGATCTCGCCGATCGGATGGGCCAGCCCCTTCTCCGAGGAAAGATCGGAAACCAGCCAGGCGCCGTAGTCGGAGACCTCCGCTCGGCGACTGATCATTCCATCTCCATGTCCGGAGATCCCGTGACAAGGAGTACAGTAGATGTTGAAGCGATCCTGTCCCCGCTGCAGTAACTCAGCGGTGACCAGCACCTGCTCGGGGAACTCGGTGGCCCATTCCCCGGCGACAGTACCCCAACGATAATGATCATCTTGAGACAGATCGCCGCGAGCGACAGTACCTGCGACCGGCAATCTCATCGAACGCCCATCGGCAAAGAGCGGGTTAGCACTCTGTTCCTTGAATTTCTGCTGCTGGTCCATGTCGTAAAAGACGTGAATCCTGGTCGAGCGTGATGTCGCATACCGAGATTTCGCCACCAGCATCGGGGGAACCAACAACGCCAGATTCACCAGGATGATCACGGCGATGATCCACCCCGGAACACTGGTTTCATGTCTTGGCAAGGCCATGGCTTTACTCCTCGATCACTTCAACGGCGTTGGCCCCGAGTTCCCGAAGGAGCTTGGAGTTTGCACCGATATCAAACTGGCGATCACGACCATCAATACTGATGAAGAAACGATCTGCAGTGGCTCTTCGAAAGCGATCACTGCGAAAATGAGGGCGGTAAAAACGAGGAAGCCCATTGAGCGCGAGCATTCCGCCAAAGGAGGCGAATGCACTGAGCAAGATGGTCAACTCGAAGGCCACAGGAATGCTTGCAGGGATACTGAAGAAGGGCTTGCCGCTGATCAGGAACGGATAGTCCACGGCATTCATCCAGCCTTGCATCAGCAATCCGCCACAGAAGCCGGCGAACCCGCCACAAAGGACGATCCACGGCAGCAGGGTGGGACGAATCCCCATCGCTGAATCGAGGCCATGAACCGGATAAGGAGTGTGGCAATCCCACAGTTTGAATCCCTGGTCCCGCATGCTTGTGGCCGCCTCCATCAGTTGGTCCGCAGTCTCGAATTCGGCCAGCATCAGGACCGCCTTCGCATCGGTAGCGGTTTCTGCGGTGATCGTGTGCACCTCCACCGAATTGTTCATCTCTGCACTCATCTCAGTTCTCCCCCTGACTTGCGGAAGCGGAATCCGCCGCCGATTCGGAGGAGTGCCGCGCTGAAGCAGCCGCCCTCGAATGAGCCTGATCCGCCAGTACCCCCCGCACCTCGCTCATGGCGATGAAGGGAAGGAAGCGACAGAACAGGGCGAAAAGGGTGAAGAAGAGGCCGAACGCTCCCAGCATGATCATCACGTCCGCAAGTTTGGGACTGTAGTAGTCCCACGCACTGGAGGTGTAATCGTTGGCCAGACTCGTCACGGTGATAACAAATCGCTCGAACCACATACCGATGTTGACGAATATGCTGACCACGAACATGACCCAGACATTGGTTCTCATCTTCTTGAACCAGAAGATCTGCGGCGCCAATACGTTGCAGGAAATCATGATCCAGTAGGCCCATGCGTACTGCCCGAAGGCTCGGTTGATGAAGGCGAATTTCTCGACCTTCACGCCACCGTACCAGGCCATGAAGAACTCCTGAGAGTAGGCGTATCCCACCAGCATGCCGGTCAGCATGATGATCTTGTTCATGTTTTCGAGGTGCTTGAGAGTGATCACATCCTTGAGACCAAACAACTGCCTGGCAGGAACCAGAAGTGTCAGGACCATCGCAAATCCACTGAAGATGGCCCCCGCGACGAAGTACGGCGGAAAGATCGTGGTATGCCATCCGGGCACCTGTGAGACGGCGAAGTCAAACGACACCACCGAGTGCACCGAGAGCACCAGCGGAGTTGCCAGCGCTGCAAGCAGCAGGTAGGAGCGTTCGTACACGTGCCACTGGCGGTTGGAACCGGTCCAACCGAGGGACAGTGCGCCGTAGGCAATTTTGCGAACCGAATGCTTGGCTCGATCGCGCAGGGTCGCCAGATCCGGAATCATTCCCATGTACCAGAACAGCAAGGAGACCGTGAAATAGGTTCCAACTGCGAACACATCCCAGAGCAAGGGGCTGCGGAAATTGGGCCACAGTTCCATCTGATTGGGCAGCGGGAACATCCAGTAAGCGAACCAGGCGCGCCCGACGTGAATCCCCGGGAACATGCCGGCACAGATCACCGCAAAGATGGTCATCGCCTCGGCAGCACGGTTGATCGAGGTACGCCACTTCTGGCGAAACAGGAACAGGATCGCTGAAATCAATGTTCCTGCGTGGCCGATTCCAACCCAGAAGACGAAGTTGACGATGGCGTAACCCCAGCCGACCGGATTATTGACTCCCCAGGTTCCCACGCCCCAGAAGATCAGGAATGGGACGAAGATGCCGAGCAACCCCAGCACCGAGAATGCCAGCAAGAAGAAGCCCCACCAGCCGATGGTCGGTTTCTCCTCGACGATCGAGCAGACCTTATCGGTGATGGTGGTGTTGTCGTTGGCTCCGGTGATCAGATCGACGCGAGAATCGGGAGAATAGGCCGTGTTGTCGACCTCCGGACTCTCCGCATTCCCCGTCAACTCGGGTCGCAAGACCGGACTCAGGGCATCGAGTAATCGCTTCATCGCCACTACCCCTCTTCCCTGGTTGCAGGATTGCGCAGTTTCGCCAGGAAACTGGTGCGCGGTTTGACATTCAACTCCGCGAGCATCTTGTAAGCACGATGCGATTTCTGAGTCAACGAGACCTGACTCTTTGGATCAGCGAGATCACCAAAAGTGATCGCATGAGTGGGACAGGACTGAGCACATGCGGGCATCACTTCTCCGTCCACCAGTTCACGCTTTTCGTTCTTCGCCTTGATCTTCGATCGATTGATCCGCTGCACACAGTAGTTGCACTTCTCCATGACACCCCGCGCGCGCACGGTGACATCCGGGTTGTAGCCCATCTGCTCGGTGACACTGGGATTCTTGGTGTTGTTGAAGTAGTTGAAGCGGCGCACCTTGTAGGGGCAGTTGTTGCTGCAGTAACGAGTACCGATGCAGCGGTTGTAGACCATGTCATTGAGGCCCTCTTCGTTGTGAACCGTGGCCGCCACCGGGCACACCTGTTCACAAGGGGCATTTTCGCACTGGTTACAGGCCACCGGCTGGTGGACCACCTCGGGATTCTCGACATCGTCCCCTCTGAAGTAGCGATCGATACGGATCCAGTGCATCTCCCGACCGTAGGCGAGTTCATCCTTGCCGACGACTGCGATGTTGTTCTCCGCCTGACACGCCACAACACAGGAACTACAGCCGGTGCAGACGTTGAGGTCGATCGACATCGCCCAGCGTCGCCCGCGATACTCGTGTTCGGTCCAGGGGCTCTCGAGATCGGGGTGGTGCGGGCCAGCTTCTTCGACCCGTGCCTTCACCTCGGAGGCATCCGGGTTGAAACCTGTATCCACGACCCGGACAAACTCGCCGACTTTCCGCTGTTCCTCATTGAACTCCAGGTCCCCCATGAACTCATCGGGACGCACAGGATTGTGGTCTTGAGTCGTCGCCAGCGCGTAGTTCCCTTCGCCTCGAGCAACGCTGACAGATGCATAACCTGCCCGAACCGCATCGGCATCTCGCAGGGTGTAAGTATCGAATCCAACCCCATCGGCAATCTGGTAAAGGGACGGCTTTCTCGACAATCGTCCGGCCGCTCGATCCGAGATCAAACGGCCATATCCGAGGGCCACTCCGATGCTGTCTCGGTTCTGTCCTGGTAACAAGAATGCCGGCATCGAGAGGTTTGCTCCAGCGACCGAGAGATCGATCAAATCACCGTTCTTGACTCCCAGTTCGGAACCGAGCACAGGTGAAATGAGCGCGCAGTTATCCCAGGCGACCTTGGTGATCGGATCGGGAAGTTCCTGCAGCCATCCATTGTTGGCGTGTCGCCCATCGAACAGCGAGTGATCCGGCAAGAAAACGATCTCCTTGCCGCTCACCGTTTGCATGACACCTTCGAGCGCTGGGCCCCAGCCGCCTGTCACATCGGGCGCGCTGGCCACGGTGTTTGAAGTACCGTCAACATAACCATCGTGGAGCCACTTCTTCCAGGAGGACTCGAAGTCCTTCTGCGCCAGCGGCTGAAGTACAGCACGAACGATGTCGTGACCCGATTTCGCCTCGTCATCGACCACTGCACTGATCACCTCGAGTGCACTGCGGCCAGAATAAAGCGGAGCGATGAGCGGTTGACGCAAGGTCACCGTTCCATCCCAGCTGCGGCCGTCCCCCCACTCTTCGAGGAAGTGAGTCTGATTGAGATGCCACTGACAGACACCGCCGGTTTCGTCGTCGTAGAGTCCGAGGTGCATCGAGTGTGGAACCTGGCCGATCAGATCCTTCCACGACTTCCCGATGGCGGGAGCGTCGTAGACTGGATTGACCCCGATCAGCAGCAACGTCTCGACTTCCCCCTGGCCGATGCGATCGGCCAGCCGCTGGAGATCATCGATATGAGCGGGTCTCTCACCATGGGCGACCTCTGCGTAACTGAGGGTCTTTCCCACCGCTCCCAGCGCGACATTCATGGCCTGAACCAGCGCATGAACTTCCGCGGGTTGCCGGTCCCCCGCCATCAACAGGCAGGAACCGTGGTGAGACTTGAGGTCCGCTGCCATCTGGTGGATTCGATCATCGGTAGAGGGCGGGGCAGAAGCCACCGCCGCAGCCACATCCGCGGGTAACTGGACGCCAGTGGCGGCGGCCAGTTGTGCGGCGATTCGTGGGATATCTGCGGTACGCGCCGGGATCCGAACATCCGCCACCCCGCCGGTCACAGAGAGGGTGCTCTCCACCGACCAGACCCGACTGAGAATCGGTTCGTCGTCATCGGCGGAGGTTCGAAGCGCAGCCCAGTCACTACTGTGCTGGAGGCTGGCCGGATGGTTCATCAAGGGATCGGCGTCGAGACAAACTAGCACCTGCGCCGCCGACAGATCCGCCACTGGACGCATCGGTCTGCCGAACAGTTGAGCAGTCCCCAGCCGTTCCGAATCACGATGCAGTGGAGCCCACTCATGCCAGGAAGAATCGGCGACCTCTCGCAGCAGTCGATTGCGCATCGCCGACAGAGCCATCGACGAACTGGGAGCTGCCAGCACCGCAACCTTGCCCGATCGACCCGCAGTGCGAAGTGCCGAGATCGCTCGATTCCAGTCGGCGGTGGCATGACCATCCGCGGTGACATGGCTCGGTTGTGAACTGCGTCCCGGGTCATACATTCCCAGAACGCTCGCTTGCATCTGCGCAGTGGTGGAACCGCGATGAGATGGGTGGTCGCCATTTCCATCGACGCGGATCGGCCGCCCATCATAACTGGTTACCAGCACACCCTCGGCCACCTCTTGCTGCTCCCAGCAGGAGGCGTAACTGACCGGGACCCCGGGGCTTCGTCCTTCCGGACGACTGGTGTGAGGCAAGATCTGCTGCTGTGGCCAACGGCATCCGGCCAATCCACCCGCCAGCGCCACGGAGGCGCCCATCACCTTGAGGAAATGACGGCGAGACGTGGAATGGAACAGTTCTGGAGCATGATTGGGAAACTCCTTCTCGACCAGGGCTCGGAATTCGGCGGTATCCGCGAATTCATCGAGACTGCGCCAGAGCGCCTTTCCCCGGGAGGAGTTTTGGTGTGTTTCTTTTATCGATGACATGTGGAGCAGTTCGTCATGAGGGACATCCGAACGGTCGGTTGGTCCAACGTATCGAGTAATCCCAGGCCCTTCATCAGTTCCCGTCCCGCCAACGCCTTTTCATCTTGGGTTCGTTCCAACCCCCAGTCGAGATCGGTGACCTTGTCGACCGGCCTCAGGTGGGCTGCTGGATCCCGGTGACATTTCAGGCACCAGCCCATGCTCAGTGGTGAAAATTGTTCCACCTCGACCATCTGGTCGACCCTGCCATGGCACTCCACACAAGAAACTCCCCGGGTCACGTGAGCGCTGTGGTTGAAGTAGACATAATCGGGGAGGTCATGCACCTTGATCCACGGCACCGGCATTCCAGAGAGAAATGAATCGCGAACCGGTTTCAACTTCACGCTGGTCGGCGCGATCTTCTCGTGGCAATTCATGCAGGTTGCGGTCGGGGGAACCGCAGCAAATCCGGCACTTTCGACCGTGGTGTGACAGTAACGGCAATCCAATCCCAGTTCACCGACATGCAAGGCGTGACTGTAGGGGACCGGCTGCTCCGGCATGTATCA
>DUAN01000205.1:0-1705 GCA_012960845.1 Planctomycetota bacterium
ACTGCGGAAGAAATGTCTAGAAAAGAGCGGAGCCAACGAACCTCCCTACCAACTCGCTGTCGAAGTGGCCGAGGAACTGCTGCCGCTACTCCAAAAAATCTGCCAATCTCCCAAGAAAATCCTCAGGAAAAAGCGACAGATGACCGCTCTTGCCAACCCCAGAAAACTGGATTCCGCGTGCATTCGATGGTTGATCCGGCAACCGGGTAGAACTCACGTTGAACGAGCGGGGCCAAGGCAGGAAATCCTCAGCGTGGTTCGGATTCAACTGGTCAACACCCTGGAGAACCAAGTGCTGGTCGATCTGATGAAACGGCTGGTGAAACTTTGTGGCGATTACACCAGTTCCTATCGTTCTTTTAGAGAACATCGTCGCTGGAAGACCGTCGAGAACTTCAAGATCGCAGTGAAACGATTATGCAGAACCGAAGAACTGCTATCGGTGGGCAAGATCGACAACCAGTATCCGCAACCGAACTACGTACTGCTTCATGACGAACGATATGCCCCCATCTGGTCCTGGTACGAGCGGATTCGACGCCACCAGGATGCGCAACAGGAACTTTGGGGCTGGCGCGAGCGCTGCTGGGAAGAGGCCAGTCGGGTACTGCTTGCTTCGTTACTCGATCGAACACTAGAAAAGTCGGGCAATACCCCCATAGCAAGCGTCATCCATATTCGAAAGAAATCTCAGCACGGACAGCAAATCGACCGAAAATCGGGGCTAGGTCCCTGGTACCGGGATCCCAGAGATCCCGTGTACTTCCTTTCCAGCGCGGAACTAGGTGATCGAATTCGGAGTGCACGGACCGGGCAAACCACCTGGGAACAGCATCTGGTCAAGACACCTCCTTCGTTCCTTTTCCTGAGGGGAAATACGAAGTGCCCCGAGAACGTGCTGGCGGTCTGGACCAATGCCAGCAGCGGTTGCCTCCCCGAGGAAAGAGACGATGTCATCTCCGAGGCGAAAACAGCATTCGAGAAACTGCGGCCAATTCATACACTTGTCGAGTCCTTCCAGTGCCTGCTGATCTTTCCAGAAATAGAAGACCAAGATGAAGCGGACATTCGCGAAATCGAACCGGCACTCCACGTGGCGTGGATCTCGCCTGAATCCAAAAAGCACCAGGACCAGATTCAGGCTCTCCTGGAGCCACTGCTGCCACGACAGGAGCAACCGTAATGGGCATCGGTCTGGATGCACGAGGCCTCCGGGTCCACGTCTGCAACTCGTCGGAGGAACCCAGCACTCTCCCTAACAGCAGGGCTCCCGCAGTTCTCATCCCGATGCTTCGGGGCGAGCCGCTCCAGGTTGAAGACCCGAAAATGCCTCGATCACGTGGAACCGGATTTGATTACCCCCTCGAGGCGAAGTATTCCCCGCAAACAGAAACGGGATGTGGGCGTTTCCCGCTGACCGAAATTTGGAGCCGCCTCGGGGCACCGAAAAAAGACCAAAACAGTAAACACTGGAAATGGCTACACCATCGTCATGAGGTTCCCTCGATCAAGGCGCTCAACACCTTTATCGGGCATACACTCAGGAACCTCAAGAAATCCAGTGCATCCTCGGATACGACTCCGGGATGGAGGTTTCGGTCTTGAGGGAAATAGCCTGATCCAGGCCGGCCTTCCAGGCGTGCAGCCCTTTCAGAAACTCCTTGAGTAGCACCTGGTGGTGAGTCTCCGGGAATCCTTCCAGCTT
>DUAN01000205.1:1715-12823 GCA_012960845.1 Planctomycetota bacterium
CGGCGGTCGTGGTTGTGCCCAATCACATCACCATCGAACAGCGGTCCCAATTACTGCGATCTCTCAGAGACCGGACCACCAAACTTCTCTGGCGTCCTATTGCAGCGGCGATGGCGTGGTCGCGCGAAAACCAGGACTTACTGGATGATCCAGACCAGCCCCAGCTCTACATATACTGCCTCCACCTCGGTCTCGAGGGATTTACCATCGATCAGGTGCCTTTCCGCGAATACGACGGCTCCAGCGAAACAGCATTGATTCCCGTTCGCGAGCGGAACCTATTACCCCACTGCCCTGAAATCGGGCTCGCCTCCTGTCGAGACAGCCTGAAAGAGCTCGGAATCGAATCTGACGAGGAGGTGTGGAAAACCCTCTATTCAAGAATTCTCTATCCGAATATTGGGTTCGACAATTTTCCGACCCGAGTACCACTCTTGTCCAGTGGCTAGAGCAAGTCAAAAGACAGATCGAACAAAAGATTCACAACCAGAATCCAGGGCTCCCACACGCCGTCATCTGCACCGGTGAATTTTCCATGGACCTCCCTGGTAACACTTCACTTCCGCAACTCATCCTGGAAAAGCTGGGTATCGAAACGGGAAAGATCATCCTGGAATCAAACTCTGGCTGGCTCCGACCCGAAAGCCTGGCCATCAGTGCACATACCTATTCCAGGAATCTCGCCAAGGATCGAGTGAGCTATCTCGACGAGCTCCCCGATCTGCAGTTGCTGATAACCAAACGGGGTGTTGCAGAATGGAGATCATTACGAGAAGAGGAGCTCGTTCCCGGCGGAAAACCAGCAACGCTGATCAAGGTCAAAGATTTTTCACTCACCCTAGGTGAACGTCATCTAAATTTCTTCGTCCACCACGAAGACTACGAGACCGTGAGAAAAGCAGAGCTATCGTTTACACAGGCGTACGACCAGGACATTCAACTGGAACTACACGTGAGTCTTGAACCTGCGGGCGGAAACGCCGTCATCGAGGCTCGCCCCCTGAAACAGACTTCAGAAGTCCATTTCAACAAGGTCGTAGACTGGGATCGTGCCGAAGACACCGAGAAGACACCGGAAGAAATACGCAAAGAGCAACCACTCGCCTTCCCCCCCCATGCACCGAGAACAACTAGTTTAGAGGACTGGTGCCCAGAAGAGCCAACGAGGTATTTCATTTCTCCCATGGATAGGCTCGAGAGGCTTTTGAATCGCCCTGGAACTGACTACCAGGCACTACATGACCTGGTAGACGCCGCCTTTTTGCGCGGAAATAAAACTGCACCTTTTGACAGCGATGGTAACCCACCAAGCGACTTGACTCCTGATGACATTGAAAAAATATCAAAAGTGCAGCACTTACTATTCCGCCTGTATAAAAATGCGCAGGTACCATTTGACACAAAAGAACGAATTTTCAGGTGCTTGGCTTACATGAGTTGGAACGAACACGCCTTCCTCGACCACCTGGAAGAGGGCCTTAGTGCTTTTCGAAGTAGCGCAACTTACATGACTGCGTATGGCCAATGCTTGAGAACAAAAAATCATATCCAGATGTTCTCCGAAGTGTGTATCAGACATCTCCGCACCAGGGCAAATCTAAGCGGAGGAGAAAATGACTGCATCAAGGCTCTCTGGAGAATCTTAAGATACCGAAGCGATGCTTGTGATTTCCTGACCGACGAAACCTGTTTTAAACTGATTGGATCTACCGGATTAGGGACTGAGTTTCACAACGCTGGGGAGAGTGACGAAAGTAGAACTCCCCATGTATACGACGAAGTCCTTTCAGGCGCTTCAGGACATGGTCTTTTGCATGTCCTGAATAAAGAGTACGAGAAAAAACTTAGAAGAAATAAGCGCATGGGCTGGATCGCCAATTACTCTTGCTGTGGAATTCTCTGGTTATTACGTCGGCGAATGTACAAATCAAATTTCTTACCTCCCAATTGCCTCCAAGCAATCATGGCAAAGAAACTGGCAAAGAAAATTCTCAGCGATCTGAAGAACCGAAAAATAAAGGCCGTAAAAGCAAAATACTCAAATACGCACCTTCTGGAAGAGTTCATCAAATACATCGATCAACAAGGTGGGCAGCTACCGGCAGAACTTTATGATTCTTGAGACAAAACTGTCAGCCTCATTCTACAAGAGCCAACCCCACCCCATTGTAAGTATCGAAATCTTGGGCGAGCTCCCGGTCCGCGAATGTCAAACCCCCAGCAGTTCGGGGAGTACTTCGGTGAGCAATCGATCTGCCTCGTCTGCATTGTGGCCGATACCAATCACGTCGAACTTCCCCGACAAGGTCAGTGGCCCGACGTTGTAGAGCAGGAATTGCCCTTCCCCACTGCTGGCATCGAACAGGTGGCCACCGATCCGCTGGCAGATCTCGGTGAAGGGGACTCCGATCAGATCCTGGTGGATGAAATCCTGAGCTCGGTAGGGCGGTCGATCGCCGGAGATCACTCGATCGACCAGATGCATCGGAGTACTGGTTCCGCCCCATCGCCCGTTGCACTCGGTAATCTTCAACAGCGGCTCTCGGTCCAGATCTCCCACCACCAGGTGATCGAAGGAACAGCGACCGACGTACCCGAGTTGCTGCAATGCGTAGGCGATGGCAAACGATTGCCGTTCCAGACCCTGATTGATCTCATCGGGCAAGGTCGAGGGGCGGCTTCCGACGAACAACTTCTCCTCACCGGCCAGGATCTGCTCATAGATCCCATCGATCCTCGGCAGTGCGCTGCCCTTCGGCGGGATCCACCACTGGGTGGATGGAGACAGATCCGTCTCCTCCCAGACACAGGCGAGCACCTCCTCCCCCGCCGGCCAGGCCATCGACAACAGCGCCTCCTCGACCACTTTTTGCAGTGCCCTCTCGTCGAGTGGCTGGAGTTGTTCCACCTCGAGCAGGCGATTTCCCATGGCAGAAGCGCAGCGGGTTCTCTTGATGGCAACACGCTGTACACCGGGGAACATCTGGCGCAGATGCTTCGTCAGCGTTGCGACATCCTCGGCGGCACGGGTAAGCACCAGTGCTTCATCTCCCAGAACTCCAGCGACCAGTTGGGAGAAGTGAGCCTTGTCATTGGCAATCCAGGTCACCGCAGGAGGAGGGGCCATCACCTGCACCGGTACTTTCGCCTCGTGGTGAATGCGAGCGGCTAGATTCCAAGAATCCTCGATCCCCATGTACGGCTCGATCAACAGTCCCTGACCCCTTCGTGCGCAATCCACCAGGGTAGAAAAGGTCGGCGCAGTCAAGCATCCGTTCGAGACCCTCAGCGGTCCATCGGGGGGGAAGGCAAAGATATGCCGGGGAGATCCGAGGAGCAGTTGATCGCGGCAGTACTCCTCGTATCCGGCGGCAGGTTCGGTGACGGTGGCGAACAGGTCGCCATCGCCACAGCGTAATCTGGCCCGATGCTGGTACTCGTCCACCCCTTGGATGCCATCGAGGAAGGGGATCCCAGACACGTCATCGAGGTGTAACACCGGCCAGCGACGATCGCCTTGCCAGCGATGGAGATCGAATTGTTGATCTGCGGTGTCCAGGGCATGCTGCTCTGAAAAATTCGCAATAAAAGTACCGATCGAATCGAGGTCGGTTGGTTGAGGCTCCCCCGCGGACATCTTCGCTCCTCCTGCTCGTCATCCAAAGATACGAGTTCTCACCGTCTCGCCGTCTCAGTGATCCTGTGATCCTGTGGTCCAGCGATGACCACGATGGATCTCGTCATGCGTGACTCCCTCGGTCCGCATCGACAACAGCATACACGAACGATCGGTCGGTTTCTTCCTGTAGATCAGCTCTTGCTCTTCAACTTGAATCTGCCATCTTTCGCATCAGGAGGACCGATGAAATCACTGCGGCGCTGGCTCTCGATGGGCTTTTCGATGGGATTCACGATGGGGTTGCTCCCCTTACTGATGAGTTGTCAGACTGCGGAGACCGGGCGTGAATCCGCGGCGATCGGGAGCCACCCTCCCGCCAGGGTGCTGTTTGTTGGAAACAGTTTCACCTTCTGGCGAGGGGGCCTCGCCCCCCATCTCGAGACCCTCTCCGCAGCGATGGATCCTCCACTCGAGTACCAAGCGGAACAGGTGGTCCAGGGAGGGGCATCTCTCGAGGTGATGTGGAACCAGACCGATGCGCAGGACCAGATCGCCAGTGGAAACTTCGATGTGGTGGTGCTCCAGGAGGACCTACCCGAGACCGATGTCGCTTCTTTCCGCAACTACTCGCGAAAATTTGTCGAAGCGGTCCGGCAGGCCGGAGCACGGCCGATCCTCTTCATGGCGTGGGAGTATGATCGGCTCGACTGGATCTCGCTGGATGAGATCATCACCGCTCACCGGCAAGTGGCGGATCAACTCCAGGTCGAGGTGGCGCCGGTCGGTTTGGCCTGGCGCAATTCAAAAATTCAGCAGCCTGATTTGAACATGTATGCCCGAGACGCCGAGCATCCGAGTGTAGCGGGGATGTTCCTCTCCTTGATGGTGATCGAGGGCACCATCTCCGGGATCGATCCTGTCGATCGAGTCCCGGATGCACTTCCCATCCGAGGACTGCAACGACTCGATGGCGATGCACTACAGTTCCTCCGGAGCATCGCAGGCCAGTCGATTCGCCAGTGGAATCTTCCGCCGCGCTGAGCCGATTCCCCACCTTCGATCCTCCATCGCGGGTAGATGGCATCACTCGATATCGTAAATGAGTAGGTGCACGTCGAGATCACCGTTGACCAGCGGGATCTTGTGACTGGGTTTCAGCAGGATCGCCTTCTCGTAAACATCTGTTGCGGACAGCAACGCCACACGCCAACCATGTAGACGGCGAATCACGCGTCCGAACTGCGCAGGGAAATCGGACTCCGTCGCCAATCGTTTGCCATAGGGTGGATTGGTCACGACGATCCTGGCAGCCCCGTCCGGTTGCAGATCGAGTACCGATTGCTGGCGAAAGGCCAGCTTGATGCCGGCAATCTTCGCATTGTCTTGAGCGATCTCGAGAGCCTCGGAGTCTATATCTGCGGCGATGATGGAAGGCTTCTGTCCTGTCACATCACCGCGGAGTGCACCTCGCAGGGTGCGCATCTGTTGCGCTTGAATCTCGCCATGGCACGCCCAGCGCTCGAAGCCAAAGCGCTCTCGGGCGAGCCCTGGAGCGACCCCGGACGCCCACAGCGCCGACTCGATGGCGATGGTTCCCGATCCACACATCGGATCGATCAGTGGTGAACGGCGATCCCAACCGACCATGCGGAGGATCGCCGCGGCCAGGGTCTCTCGTAACGGTGCTCCACCACCTCTGGCCCGGTATCCACGCAGATGAAGTGGTGAACCCGACATGTCGAGATAGATGGTCGCCTTGTCATTGGCGAGATACACGAACACTCGAACATCTGGATCGTCACGATCGACCGAAGGTCGATCTCCCTCGCGATCGCGTATCTGATCCACGATGGCATCCTTGGCTCTCAGTGCGACGAATCCACTGTGGTTCAAGGTACTGCCCACCGCCACGGAACTGACGGAAAAGGTCTGCTGGGTGGTGATGTAAGGAGACCAGTCCACTGCACGTACTGCATCGTACAACTGGTCTGCGGTGGTCACAGGACTTCGACCCACGACCACGAGTATCCTCTGAGCGATGCGACTCTGCAGACAAGCTCTCCAGCCATCACTCCATTCACCACGAAAGGGAATGCCTCCTCGATTCAACCGTACGCTCTTGAAATCGAGTTCGCGTAGTTCCTCACACAGCACATCTTCGGTGAGGCGGATCGCCGATGCGTAAAACTCCTGCATCAGAAACTCCACCGATCACAGAAAATCGAGGTACCCCGTAGTGTGAAACCAGGAAGTAGATCCAGCAAGTGGCTCACCCCCCATCGATCGAGTTCAGAAATCACCATCACTGCCCCTTGCGCCAGGAAGTGCCCGCGAGGAGGTCAAACTACTGATCGGTGCCTCCCGGTTCAAGTCCTACCACGGTTCCGTCGCTGTGTTCATGCACAGGGCCAATCGGTGTAGCCCTCTTTCCCACCGAGGTAAAAGGATCTCCGGTTCCAGGGAGTGAGCGGCAGATCCTCGCGTAATCGTCGGCGTAGATCCGGATTCGAGATGAAATCCCGGCCAAAGATGATCCCATCACAGCGTCCAGAATCGAGGGCATCCCGCGCACTATCACGGGTATAGCCCCCCCCAGCCAGGTACAACCCCGCGTTTCCACCGGAGAAGGACTCCCTCATTCGCTGACAGATGGCATCCAGCCCTGGCTCTCGTTGACCCACCGAGAAACTCTCGACAACATCCAGAAAAGCGATCTTCAGCAGTGCCAGTTGCTTGGCCAGAGTGCCGTAGGTTTCCAGCATGTTCTCATCCCCACGATCCCCATCGAGATCGCCGCTGATGGGAGAGACCCTGTATCCGACATTTTCTGCCCCCCACACACCGATCACTACCGCGGCAACCTCGAGACAAAAGCGAAGTCGGTTCTCCAGTGATCCACCGTATTGATCGGTTCGATCATTGATACCAGAGCGAAGAAATTGCTCCAGCAAGTATCCATTGGCTCCGTGGATCTCCACTCCATCAAAGCCCGCTTCCATGGCATTGCTGGCAGCGGTGCGAAAAGAGTCGATCACCTGTGGAATCTCATCACTCGACAATGATCTCGGAGTAGAGCATCGAGCTCTGTGGCCTTCTGCATCGATGTAAGTCTTGCTCTGTGCCGGCACAACGGTGGAAGAAACCGGAGCCTGATTCGCGGGCTGTAGAGATCGATGGCTGACCCTACCGACATGCCACAACTGGCAAATGATCTTGCCGCCGACGCCGTGAACTCTTTCAGTGACCTGCTTCCACCCATGCACCTGTTCACGATGGTGAATTCCTGGGGTGGCAAAGTAGCCATGCCCCTCGGGACAGACCGGTGCCGCTTCGGAGATGATGACCACCGCACCATCGGAGGGATCAGCCCTTTGAGCGTAGTATTCGGCGTGCATCGCACCGGGGAGGTTTCCCGGCTGAATCGCTCTCGAGCGGGTCAGCGGAGCCATCCAGATCGGCCAGGGTCCGTTGGGTTCACCGAGTAGCGTCATGGCACTCCCGTTTCATCGATTCAATTGGGCTCTGGCATACCGATGAGGGGGTCAAAAGCCCTCAAAAGTACTCCTGTACCGCACGATACTGGATCCTCCCTCTCGACCCGAGCAATTCTCAAATCATCACTTTTTTGGATACCTTTCTCATGATGACCACATAATCTACGCCCCATGGAGTGGGTGACAGTGTGCTTCCATCCTCACTCAGCACCAATTCCATTCGCTCTACAAACCGACCACCAGAAAGGCAACAAGATGACCTGGAGAAACTGGACCTCAGGGTTCATCGCAGTTCTTACCCTGTCAATTTACACGACTCCACTCGATGCGATGCAAGAGATGAATGCCACCTGGAAAAATGGACTTCGATTCTCCACCGCCGACGGAGAAAACTCCATCTCCTTGGGTGGTCGCTTACAGATCGATGCTGGATTCTTCAGTGAAGAATCTGGAATCGATGCTGAACAGGATGGCGTCGAGATGCGAAGAGCAAGACTGGCCATCGCAGGAGTCATCGGTGGAAATGTTGAGTTCAAAACGCAATACGACTTCGGTGGCGGAGATGCCGATTTCAAGGACGCATATGTTGGATTGAAAGATGCCGGTTTCCTCGGCCATGTTCGCATCGGCCAGCTCAAGGAACCGATGGGCCTCGAGTGGGCCACCAGTAGCAAGTACATCACATTTGCCGAGCGTAGTTTTACTTCCGCAATCAACCCGGGTCGAAACACCGGTCTCCTATCGATACATTCGCTAGGGGCCGACGACAACGGATCAGTTGCGATCGGTTACTTCAAAGATGTCAACGGTTACGGCAATGGCCAGGAAGATGATCAGAGTTCGCTCACCGGCCGAGTGACTTACCTTCCCTTCTTCGAAGACAGCGGTCAACGGCTGCTCCACCTGGGTGCATCCTTCAGTAGACGAGATTCCTCGAAAGGAGTGGTTCGATACCAAGCCGACTCTCTCTCTCACATGGGAACAGACATCGTCGACAGTGGCGACATCTCCTCGGCCAGTGCCGATCTCTTTGGCGCAGAAGTCGCCTATCTTCAGGGACCATGGTCCGCTCAGGCTGAACTGATCACCTCGACCCTCGAGGACGACTCCAAAGTGACCGCATGGTACGCCCAGGGTAGCTACTTTCTCAGCGGTGAGAGTCGCCCCTACAAGAAGTCGACCGCTTCATTCTCGCGGGTCAAACCGAAGAACAACTACGGAAAAGATGGAAGCGGAGCGATCGAAGTGGCCATCCGTGTGCAGGAGATTGACCTGGAGGAGATACTCTCGAACGAAAATGCCGAGGCGTTGTCGATCGGGATCAACTGGTACCTGAACGCCAATGCGCGGGTGATGTTCAATGCCATCCAAGCATCCCCCGATGCAGCCTCTCTATACGGAAACGATGTCCACAGTTACGTCATGAGATTTGCTGTAAATTTTTAGCCGGGTGTGGTGTGGCCAATTATTGGCTTCACACCCCGTCGATGGATCTGGCATACTCCGCCAGGTGAGCGATCCGATGGTGTCCTCTTTCTGGCCCAGCGGATGGCTGTCCAGAGTTTGCTTGAAACAGATCACAGGAGAATGAATGCGTACCTTTGCCAACCTGTTTGGAAAATCTCCTTTCGTGCCCCTGCAATCGCACATGCGGAAGGTCAGCGAGTGCATCGACGGTCTCGGTGAGTTGTTCCAGGTTTTCATCAACGAGGACCATGATTCCATCGGAGAGATTGCCCGCAAGATCTCCAAGACCGAGCATGAAGCAGATCTGGTCAAGAATGACATCCGCGACAACCTTCCCAGGGGCCTGTTCCTCCCGGTAGATCGAGGCAAGTTGATGGAGATCTTGTCCACCCAGGATGAGATTGCCGATACTGCTGAGAACATCGGGGTTCTGTGCAACTTGAAAAATCTACCGGTCCCCGACTCGATGAAGGATTTGTTCATAGAGTTCTGTAGCGAGACCACGAGTTGTTTCCATCTCAGTCGTAGAGTGATCGAAGAACTCGATGAACTGCTCGAAAGTGGGTTCGGTGGTGTTGAAGCAGATAAGGTGCGGGAACTCGTCCATGCCGTGGCGGTCAAGGAACACGAGGTTGATATCTGCCAGCGTAAACTGCTCAAGATCGTTTTTGATTCGGAAGACTCTCTCAGTCACACGCAGTTTTATCTGTGGCTGAGAATCTTGTCGGAAATAGCGACCATCAGCGATCTCAGTGAAAATCTTGCAGACAAGGTTCGAACGACACTGGAGAACAAGTAGCGAGCGTAGAGCAAGCATTCATTTCGTTCAGTTCACTGGCTTTTCAGCCATAGGAAATTGGTCTAGAACTTTGTTGGAACACGCAGATATCTTGTGGGCACTGGCAGGAATCTTTGGATTCTACATGGCCTGGAACATCGGTGCCAATGACGTGGCCAACGCCATGGGTACGTCGGTGGGTTCAGGCGCTCTCACGCTCCGCAGAGCAGTCATCGTTGCTGCTGTGCTGGAGTTCGCAGGTGCGTTCCTTGCCGGATCCAAGGTGTCGGATACGGTCCGTAAAGGGATCGTCGATGCCGACCTCTTCAGCGGAGATCCCACGGCCTTCATCTGCGGAATGCTGGCTGCTCTACTCGCTGCGGGAGCATGGCTGCAAATTGCCTCGTACTATGGCTGGCCTGTCTCCACCACCCACTCCATCGTAGGTGCCATCATCGGTTTCGGAATCCTCTACGCGATCGAAGCCCCCCCCGAAAGAAATCTAAGTTGGACCACGGCAATTCACTGGCCCAAGGTCGGACAGATCGTCTCGAGTTGGGTGATATCTCCACTGCTCAGCGCTACCATCAGTTACCTGACCTTCAAATTGCTATTGAAGAACATCTTCTATCAGAAGAACCCTCTGGAGGCGACCAAGAGACTCGCCCCGCTGCTGGTCTTCATCGTCATGACGATCTTGACCCTGACGATGGTCTTCAAGGGACTCAAGAATATCGACCTCGATCTCGAACTGGGTCCGGCGTTGCTCATCGCCATGGGAGTCGGATTCGCCTCTGCCCTCATCGCCGCAGTTCTGGTACGCCGGATCAAGGTCACGGACTCTGTGGAGAGTAGCAGCAGTCACAAAATTCAATACCAAGAGCAGTCGCTGCAAAAGGCGAGGAAACACCTGAGACGACTTCAGGATGTGTCCGACGCAGGCACCCAGGAAGAGATCGCAACATTGCTCAAGGGAGCCGAGGAGCTCGGATCACGCCTCGAAAAGAAACGAGGCCCGACCGACAATCCAGCTCTGAACAAGGTCGAAAAGATCTTCATCTACTTGCAGATCCTGAGTGCTTGCTTCGTCGCCTTTGCTCATGGATCCAATGATGTGGCCAATGCCATCGGCCCCCTGTCGGCAGTCTTGCAAACGATTGAGGATGGAAAAGTAGCACTCAAATCAACGGTGGCACCGGAAGTGCTGGCGCTGGGCGGGCTGGGAATCATCATCGGTCTGGCGACCTGGGGCTGGCGAGTGATGGAGACGGTCGGCCGTCGTATCACCGAGTTGACGCCATCTCGTGGATTCACCGCTGAATTCGCAGCAGCGACCACCATCGTGCTGGCCACCAAACTCGGATTACCGATCTCGACCACCCATACGCTGGTCGGAGCGGTGGTTGGAGTCGGGCTGGCGCGAGGGATGGGTGCACTCAACCTCAATACGGTCCGAGACATCGCCATCTCCTGGGTGATCACGGTGCCAGCGGGAGCCATTTTCGCGATGATCTTCTACAAGATTCTGATGGCCTTCTTCGGCTAACCTAGCCCTGCCGTGAGGATCCTTGAACTCAAGCAGAACAGACGATCGCCGTGGATCAGGGACCTTACGCTGGAAACTGGACCGCTGGTTCTTGTGCGAGGGGATCACGAACAACACGCAAGCCATCTTTCACCATTCAACAGGCTCGGATGTGAGATTCAAGCGGATCCGCCAGACACGGGAGCCTCCGGCCAGCACTTGACG
>DUAN01000206.1 GCA_012960845.1 Planctomycetota bacterium
AGGAAGTCGATCCGTTCAGATTTCATCTGACCCAGGTCACAGGCGATTCCGCAGTCGTAGCAAACCAGTCTTCTCTTGTCCTCACTCGCCTCTTCGACGTTGTTGTAGTGGGTCAATCTCTTCCCCGGCTTGCCACACGGGTGCGAGGTACGGTCCTTCAGCGAGCGACGGTACTCTCGTTTGAGAAAATCTTGCTCGACACCACAATCGATGTGATCCCAGGGAAGACGTGCATCGACCGGAATCGTCCCCAAATAACGGTAGCGATCGATTTCTAGCTCCTCGATCGCTTCCATCCACAGGTCGAACCGGAGTCGATCGGACCATCCATCAAAGCGACACCCCTTGCGCCATGCCAGTTCCACCGCCTCGGCGATGACACGATCTCCTCGACTGAGGAAACCTTCGATGTGGCTGGTGGTCGGATCATGCCATCTCAAGATCATGCCCGGCTCACGAGTCAACTTTCTCAACAGGGTGTGCTTGCGTTCAATCTCGGGAATGTCGTCCATCGCAGCCCACTGGAATGGAGTGAAAGGCTTGGGCACATGGCTGGAGACCGAAACGGTCACTCCCGCTCTTCCCTTGGGCAGGTACTCGCGTGCGATGTCAAGCATCCGCTTGCCGGTGTCTGCAATTCCATGCACATCCTCCTCTTCCTCGGAAGGGAGGCCGATCATGAAATACAGTTTCATCTTCCGCCAGCCACGAGAAAAGATCCGATGCGCGCTCTTTGCGATGTCTTCCTCGGTGATGTTCTTGTTGACCACATCTCGCATCCGCTGAGTTCCCGCTTCCGGGGCAAAGGTCAGCGACGTATTCCTGACAGTGGCCATCTCATCGAGCATGGCATCGGTCAGGCCATAAGCGCGCAGGGATGACACCGAGAGGGAGATGTTCTTCTCCCGCAATTCTGGCATCACCTTTTTCACCAGCGGTTCGATGGCGCTGTAATCTGCGGTGGAAAGGCTGGTCAGTGACACCTCATCGAAGCCACCACAGCGAACCGAATCCCTGACCGTCTTCACGATCTCCTCGGGAGATCGCTCCCTGACCGGGCGATAGATCATTCCTGCCTGGCAAAAGCGACACCCCTCGGTGCAGCCTCTGGCCACCTCGATACTGGCGCGATCGAAAACCACCTCGGTATTCGGAACCGGTGAAGCACTTGGAAAGGGATACTCTCCCAGATCCGCGACATGCGCCCTGCTCACGCGCTTCGGGACCCGCTCATCGAGTGGCGCATCGACCACCGTGACACCGGTCATCGGCTCAATCTTGGTACTGTAGAGAGATGGAACATAGACTCCATCTAACTGACTGATTTCGATGAGTCTTTCGCGCCGGGGTACTCCCTCTTTCTTCAACTGACTCCACCGCTCGACCACCGAATGGAAAAATCCCTCACCATCCCCGATCAGGAACGCATCGATGAAGGGGCTCATCGGCTCCGGCTGAAATGCGACAGGCCCTCCCGCCATCACCAGAGGACAATCGTCATCGCGATCTTCGGAGCGGATCGGAAGTCCTCCGAGGTCCAACATCGTCAGCACGTTGGTGAATGTGAGCTCGTACTGCAATGAGAAGCCCACCACATCGAATTCAGACATCGGCTGCCAGGATTCGATACTGACCAGGGGAATCTCGCGTTCGACCAGTTCCTTCTCACAGTCGATCCACGGCGCGTAAACTCGCTCAGCTCTGACACCATCGAGAGAATTGAGATGAGTGTAGAGGATCTTGAAACCCAGATGGCTCATGCCGATCTCGTAGACATCCGGAAAGGCTAGCAAGAAGGAGAGTTGTGCATCGACCTTCTTGACCGAGTGGAGTTCACCACCGGTGTATCGCCCAGGCTTTTGCAGTTGATGCAGAAATGAAGCATAGGGATGCTGGTGGAGATCACCACGATCGGGGATCTTCGACAGATCTTCCCCTTCCGCCGCATTGGTCCCAGCACTCTTGAATCCGACCTTACCCATCGAGTCCCAGAGAGAATCCTCATCTGACATTTCAGTGCTCCTCTACTGGCCCTGCGGTAGCACCGCAATTGAGCGCAGATTTCTCCAGGCTATCTGACCGTATCACCTGCGGATCATATC
>DUAN01000207.1:0-50293 GCA_012960845.1 Planctomycetota bacterium
GCAGCCTCTCAGCACCGCAAGATCTTCAGCGGTTTTCAACAACTCTTCGAGGTCTTGATCCTGGCAAGCTTGGATCAGTGCGAGTGTGTGGCGACGAGTAGCAGGCAAGTTGCCACTGGCCTCGGCAGTGACCAGTTCTCGATAGGCGCTTCGGATGGCTTCGCTGACATCAACCGTTGAACTCGGTGTTGTGAGCAAGGCTACCGACAACAATAGAGACAGGCTCATCGATCCTCCTGATCATGGCTGGAAACCACGGGCGACATCCAAGGATACTACAATCGGGTGAGTCGGTGCCAGAAACGCTCCTAGGTTATCCGGCGAACAGATCTTTGATGATCCTTGGAGTATTGCCACAGCGCTTGATCCAGTGATCGCATGTCGAGATTCGCTTCCTTTGCCAGTGATCGGCAGAACTTCGTGTAACTCCACCAGAAGGTGAAGTTGTATTGAGACGGTTCTTCCATCGAAAGGGACCAGAGTGCCCTGAAATCGAGAATCGGATAAGAACCCTGGTGGAAGAAATGCAGCAGCACCGAAGCGGTGGGCCACTGGACTCCGTCCAGTAACGTCAATGCTGAAATCCTGGCGCGTTCATCCGCACTCGATAAGGCAAAACTGGAAATCGCACCGATGAAATCTTCAGAGTTCTTTTCAATGTGCCGTTTACTACGAGGAGATTTCCAATCGGCCACCACCCGAAGTTCATCCTTGGTCATATATCCACGAGACTGAATTCCGGTGATCAAACTGCACAAGGCAGCATCCTTCTCCTTATGATTCACATTGTACTTCAGAATGTACTTTGCCAGTTGGGATTTACTGAATCGAAGCTTGTACACCGGGCCTCCTATGGTTGCTAACGCGGATATTCTTGAGATTATTAGTCAGCGAAGATCGCCCATGAATGTGTCAGCACGAATGATCACTGCGAGGCCGAGCAAAACTAATTTAATTCAGTTCCTGTTTTTCTTCTGATCAGTCAGCAACTGGACCATACCGTTGCCGAGAGAGTCTCCGACCAACATGTAGGTCTCGGCATTCTGGTTGTAGTGGAACCCCTGATTTCGCGGGGAGATTGCCGCATCTTTCCAGAAATCACGAGTTTCCACGGTGAGAACATTGCCGGAGAACTCGGGATACTTGCCCGTTTCGCCACTGACCGCAAGTTGGGCGCTGGCAACGGTCACATGAGGACCTGCCATTTCCCAGCCGTTGAATCCGATGGTGGCAATCACAAAGGGAGCCTCGGGTGCCTTGAACTCGGCCCGGATGCTGCGGATGTAGTGAACCAGATTCAACTCGTAGCGGCTGGCGTGCGCCGGATTTCCATCCTTGTGTCCCTGCCACCAGACAAATCCAGCGATTTCATAACCCTGATCCTTGTACTGGGGAAAGTGAGTCGAAAAATTATCGAGTACTGCATGAGTTTCTCTGACGAAATCGTCGTATTGCTTGCCTGCGTACCAGTCGACTTCTTTACCCGGGTCCTCCTCGGTCCATGACGGGATCGAGTCGTTGTATCCGGCATAGGTTCTACCTTCGTGGGTAAACCTCTCGCTTCCGGGGGGAAGGATATCCCAGCCAAGACTTCTGTTGCCCTGGGAAGCCTTCAAGATGATGACCGGCTCGTCGTGGTAGTCACCCATGATGTGACCAAACTGTAGTTCTGGACCGATGGTGTGGCTCCCGGAACCACAACCGACAGTGAGCCACTTGTTTGCGGT
The DNA here is from genome assembly GCA_012960845.1 of Planctomycetota bacterium. Classification (GTDB taxonomy): domain Bacteria; phylum Planctomycetota; class UBA8108; order UBA1146; family UBA1146; genus QNYK01. The sequence goes on from DUAN01000207.1 coordinate 1,728, forward strand.
GGCCGTGACCACGCCCTTGTACCAGACATCGTTTCGAACCGTCCAGTTTCCCGCATCATCCACCAGGTGAGGGAACTTCCCATCGTTGTGAACGACCGTGTGCAGGGTTCCTGGAACATCGATCCTTCCGAACCAGCCGAGACCATCGGCTGCCGCGGTCAAGAAGGTCAGCTTGAAGGAGTACTTCTTGCCAGCACTGGTCTGGAAATCGTTGAAAAAGGGTTCTTTCCCCACTTCCCTTCGATAAACCTCGACGCCATCCAGTTCCATGATGCAGAAAGTACTGGCTTGATAGCCCGGTTTGAAACGGAAGAGACCGGCGTCTTTTATATTCATCCATCCCCGGACAACTTGCACTCCGCCACCTGGAAAGGGAGTGGGATTCACGCCGCCGTACTCGGGCAGATCTTTGGTCTTGATCGGTGTCGATTGGTCGTAATCTGTCGTTGCGGAGTAGGTCCCTTGATAGACGGAAACGGTGAGATCGGAGAAGTCAGACCAGCGTGAGAATCCGCCATTGACCTGACCGATCCCGACCATGTTCGATTGGCCTGACAGTATGTAGACCTTGACCGGTGGGTCGGAGACGGCTGTTTTACCGCTGGGATCTGCCAGTTGAAGTGGAATCTCCTGGGCCATTGCCGGATGGGTTAAGAACGCCAATGCTACAGCAACGGCGACCAGGTAGAGGTGGGTTCGAGCGGTTGTAGTCATCTGCACTCCTTAGAAATCCATTCGGATGCCGGATCATATCCGCAGATCGTCCTCGGTTGTACCCGGTGAGGCCGCGGGAGTAGACTGTTGCCACCTACGTGAATGACTGTGGAGGATAGATGGCGAGGAAGGGCAAGATCTTCAATCGATTGGGGCGTCCAAAGCTCCTTCGAAAGGTGATCTCTCGAACCGAAACGGTGGTCGGGGTGGTTCTTCTGCTGTCCATCGTCGCAATGGCAGCCTGGCTGATCGAACAGCGAGACCACTACGATCCGGGCGAGCGAGATATCGAGACCTCCCTGCTGGTTGCGCAATCGGTCGAGGACAACCTCTACAAGACCTCTCTCAAGAGATGGCGAGATCCGACACTGGTCGAGAACGGTACCGTTGTCGTTCGCCTGGGGCCCTTCGATCCATCTCTTCTCTCTGGTGGTTGGCGAGCCAATGGAGATCCACAAGTTTTCGATCGGGATCACCTGTTCGAGAAGATCAATGGTCAGGCGGAGCAGTACCTGAAGTTTGGCTTCGAGAAGTTGCAAGTACTACAACTCGAACATCCGGCATCGGGTCGCTATGTGGATGTTTACCTCTACGACCAGGGCACCTTTGAGGGAGGGCTGGGAGTTTACCAGGAGATGCGTGGTAACAAGCCGGTCAAACAGGAGGGGAGTGTTCAGTACACGGCGAACTCGCTGGGAGCGATTGGAATCTGTGGTTCCCTCTTCTTCCAGATCACCGCCGATGAACCGGGTGCCATGGTGGAAGAGATGACTGCACGAGTGGTGGCGGCACTTTCACAGCGAAACATCGGTGGACCTCTTCCGGCAGGGTATGTGACTCTTCATCAAGGGATGCAGATCGGGTTCGATCGTATCGCCTACCAGCCAACCAATGTCTTCCAGTATCGATTTGCCAGTAACTTCTGGTTTGCCAGCATCGAGGGCGCTAAAGATGCACGGATCTTCATGCACTCGGCTGTTTCTGACGCTGCTGCACAGCAGTTGTTTGAGCAGTTGCACCGTGAACTTCTGGAGGATTACCATGTCATCGATTCATCGCCGGGGCAGTTACTGCTGAAACACCAGTTCCTGGAGACTTTTTTCGGGTTGGCGCAGGAAGGTGTGCATCTCTTTGGCATCGAGCGGCAGCCGGACCGCTCCGCCGCTGAGGCTCAGTTGGCTTCGCTACGCCTGCGACTCACTGGCACCGCACCAACACAGGACTGGGAGGCAGACGGTGGAGATGCGCCGGGCTACGATACCGAGGAGGAGGGGGAGAACTGATGAATGATGCTGAAACTCCGAACCAACCCTCGAACTCCGGTGCCAGCAGCTCACCCCGGAAGAAGCCGATCCAGCATCCCGAATACCAGAAGGCGCCGATGGAGCGACGCGTTTTCCTTGGCCGCCTCGGAGCGGCTGCCGGGTTGCTCGGTACAGCAGGTTACCTGAGTCTCGCTCCAGAAAAGTGGCCGCTTTCGCTCAGGGACAGCACCGGGCTTCTCAGCAAGCCGGTGCTGAAGCCAGTTCGGCTCGACGATTTCCGAGTGGCCAAGCCGATCGGCCAGACTGCTGACGTTGGTATCGGTCGAGGAGGGACGCCCGACCAGATGCTTCGAAAGGCTCTCGATGCCGTGGGGGGAGTGAAGCACTACATCCAGCCCGGGGACATCGTGCTGGTGAAACCTAATGTGGCGTTTGATCGGGCCCCGGCTCTCGGGGCCACCAGCCAGCCGGCTCTCATCGAGGCGTTGATCCAGATGTTGCTGGTCGATTGTCGAGCTCAAGAAGTGAGAGTTTGCGACAACCCCATCGAGTCACCGTCCGATTGCTTCATGAAGACGGGGCTTCGCAAGGCCACCGAGAAAGCGGGTGGTCGCGTCTACCTGCCCGATCCCAATTCTTTCAAGCAACTCAACACACCGGGCGCCACCTTGATCGAGGAATGGGCCTTCTTCCACCGCCCCTTCACCAATGTGGATAAGGTGATCGGAGTCGCTCCGGTCAAGGATCACAACCTCTGCTTCGCATCGATGGGAATCAAGAACTGGTACGGATTGCTCGGAGGACGTAGAAATCAGTTTCACCAGGACATTCATGAGATCGTTTCCGATCTGTCCATCATGATTCGGCCGACCTTGACGATTCTCGATGGAACCAAGGTGCTGATGGAGAACGGACCGACCGGCGGGGATCCTTCCAATGTCGTGACCCGCGATGTGGTGATGGCATCTCTCGATCCTGTGGCCCAGGACGCCTGGGCTTTCCAGCATCTCTTGCAGAGAGATCCACATCAGTTGCCAGAGTATCTCCACAAGGCAGAGCTGAAGGGTGCAGGCAGGGTAGATTTTGAGGGTCGGCTCCGGGAGATCACTTGAACACTGCTTCTGAGATTCCTGAACCAGAAAAAACTCTACCTTCATCTACGGTGAAGATGTTTCCGCCTCCTGTACGAAAGAAGTTGCGGCTGACCAATGTGAGAATCGTCTCGCAGGTCTTTTTCTTCACCGCCTTCCTGGTTTTGTGCTGGCTGACCTGGACATCGAGGCTGGAGGGGTATCCGGTCTCTCGAATTCTCGAGATGGATCCGTTGGTGATGATCTCCACCATGCTGTCTACCGGATATGTGTACCGGTATCTGGGCTGGGGATTGCTGGTGCTGGGATTGACGCTGCTGGCGGGGAGAGTCTTCTGCAACTGGATCTGCCCCTATGGCACGCTGCATCAGTTTGTCGGCTGGCTCTTCAACGTACACAAGGCCAAGGAAAATTTCGACCGCAATCGATACCGGGATATGTACTTCTTCAAGTACGCAGTCGTGACGGTCTTGCTGATCATGGCGGCGATGGGCGCTCTTCAGATCGGATTGCTCGATCCCATCTGCCTGATGTATCGCACCGTGGCCACGGTGGTCGCCCCGATGGTTGACATGTCGATCGATGCGATTCCTGGAATCGACCCGCTATGGGTCGACCAGATCAAGTTTGCCCCAGGGGTGCCGAGCCGTATTTTTGTCGGGTCCTTCTGGATCGGCCTTTTCATGCTGGTTCTGGTGGGGGCCAATCTCTACGTGCCGAGATTCTTCTGCCGGGTGTTGTGTCCGCTGGGAGCTCTCCTGGGAGCGGTCTCGCGATTTTCGCTGGTTCGAATCAATCGTGACGTTCACAAGTGCACCGATTGCAACATGTGCATGAACCGTTGCGAGGGGGCGGCGGATCCGCAGGCTGCCATCCGGGTCAGCGAGTGCTTCTCATGCTTGAATTGCATCGATGATTGCCCGGAAGACGCTCTTTCTTTCACCATGGTTGGACTCGATACAAAGCAGGTAAAATTGCTTCCCGATGTATCCAAGCGAAGGATGTTCTTCGCAGGAGTCGTCGGCGCGCTCGGCTATCCGTTTCTCAAGATCCACGGCACCAATACCGATGCGAACTTCTCACCGGACTTGATTCGACCACCGGGCTCGGTCGAAGAGTCGGAGTTTCTCGAGAAGTGCATCAAGTGTGATCAGTGCATCAACTCCTGTCCAACCAATGTCCTGCAGCCTGCAACCTGGGCAGAGGGAGGTCTTGAGGGGCTGTGGACCCCGGTCATGAACTTCAACATCGCGCATTGTCAGTTGAAGTGCACGCTTTGCTCCGAGGTGTGTCCTACCGGTGCGATCCGCAAGATCACCGTCGAGGAAAAGCTGGGAAAGGGAGACTTCGTCGAACAGGGTCCGATCGTCCTGGGAACCGCTTTCTTCGACAAGGGACGCTGCTTACCTCACGCGATGGATATTCCCTGTGTCGTTTGCGAAGAGGTTTGTCCGGTTTCGCCGAAAGCGATTCAGACTCACGATGAAGAGGTGAAGACGGTTTTCAATCAGGTGGTTGTACTGAACAAGCCGTTCATCGTGCCAGATCTTTGCATCGGCTGTGGAATCTGCCAGGCGGAGTGCCCCGTGCGAGATGATCGGGCGGTTTACGTCACTGCTGTTGGAGAGAGTCGATCGTCGGAACGCAGTTTGCTGCTGAAAAAGCGCTCAGGTTCAGGGTAGGATCATCTACCTACCAGAGCCCAGGAGGAATGATGGAGCAAAACGAAGTAGGTCGACGCGACTTCCTCAAGAAGAGCCTGGTCGCAGGGGCGAGCCTGTCGGCAATCGGTGGCATGGCGGGCGCCCAGGATCCTCCGAAGGATACGGACAAGAAGACCGATCAAGATCCAGAAGGTGTCAAACTGCTGCCCAAGGTTCCTCGTCGGGAACTGGGTGGTACCGGCAAGAAGATTCCGATCCTGCTCTTCGGTTGCTCGCAGGTGTTCGATCCCAAGTATGACAAGATGCTCCATCGTGGTTTCAAGGAGGGTGTCGATTATCTCGACACCGCACTGGTCTATGCAAGAGGCGAGAGCCACAAGACACTGGCCCCATTCGTCAAGCAGGTCGGACGCGAAAACCTCTGGATCACATCGAAAGCGCCACCACGAAACAACCGAGCGACCGTCGAAACTTACACACGAGACCTCGGTACTTGCCTCGAGCAACTTGAGGTGAAACACCTCGATCTCTTCTTCATGCACTATGTTTCCGATCCGAAGTACCTCGAGAAGGAATACATCGAGATGGGGGATCGATTGAAGAAGCAGAACAAGACTGACTTCTTCGGGTTTTCCTGCCACGACGGTAATGTCGTCGAACTGATGAACAAGGCGGCCAAGGTTGGCGGCATCGATGCCATCATGTTCCGTTACAGTTTTGGCCAGTACGGCGACAAGGAACTCAATAAAGCGATCGACAACTGCAAGAAGGCAAAGATCGGCCTGATCGCGATGAAGACCCAGAAGTCGGTGCCCGCTGAGCAGGAAGAAGTGATCAAGTTCAAGTCGAAGAGCTTCACTCTTGGTCAGGCAAAGCTGAAGGCGGTATGGGCCGACGAGCGCATCGATTCCGCCGTTTCACATATGGACAGCCTCGAACTTCTCAAGGAGAACGTTGCTGCGGCCAAGTCGCCGATCAAACTGGGGATGAGCGATTTTCATCAACTCAACCGACTGGCAGCCTGTACCAGCGGTTTCTCCTGCATGGGATGCAATCATCACTGTCAGCCGAAGATCCTGGCGGACACGCGAGTTTCCGATGCTCTTCGTTATCTGATGTACTACGAGTGCTACGACGAGCCGGAACGGGCGAAGGAACTCTATCGCAGCATGTCTTCGGCCGAGCGACAGATCGATGGAGTAGACTTCGTCGATGCAATGCATGCATGCCCCGAAGGAGTCGACATTGCGACTCGACTGAAGCTGGCCCAGCAGTTACTCGCGTAGCGAGAGTGCTGGATGTCATCGAGGTGATCACGCAGTTTCTGTGCGACCTGAAAACCAGCGGTACAGCGCCGGCAGCACCAGTAGCGTGAGTACCGTGGAGGTCACCAGTCCACCGACGACGACGGTCGCCAACGGCCTTTGAACCTCGCTTCCACTTCCGGTAGCAAACAGCAGTGGAATCAAACCGAGTCCGGTCGTCAGTGCCGTCATCAGCACCGGGCGAAGTCTCATCGAAGCTCCCTGGATCGATGCTTCATCGATTCCAAGGCCTTTCTTGACCAGTTGGTCGAGGCATGTGATCAGCACCATGCCATTTTCCAGTGCGATTCCAAACAATGCGATGAAACCGACCGATGCCGGAACTGATAAGTTCTGTCCGGTGATCATCAACGCGACCACTCCACCGACCAGAGCCAGCGGTATGTTGAGCAAGATGAGCAGTGTGTTTCCCAGCGAGTTGAAGTTTCCGAACAGCAGCAGGAAGACCCCGAGCAGTGTCATCGGAATGACCAGTAGTAGTCTCTTGTTCGCCTCCTGTTGCAATCGGAACTGCCCTCCCCAGGTCACGAGATACCCCGGAGGGAGATCGATCCGTTGATCCAGTTCGGCTTGTGCTTGCTTGACGAAGGAACCGATGTCTCGTCCCTGAACATTGCACTGGATCGAGATGAATCGTTGATTCTGTTCCCTGGTGATCTGGCGCGGCCCGACAATCTCCTTCATTTCCACCAGCTCTGAGAGCGGCACCTTCACACCGTTGGGAGCGTCGATCAGGATCGCAGAGATCGATTCCCGGGTATCTCGATACTGCTGCTGGTAACGGACCACGATATCGAATCTTCGAATACCCTCGAAGATCTGCCCGGCCACATGGCCGCCGACCGCTGCGCGAATCACATTTTGCACCTGGGAAACGTTGATTCCGTAACGAGCGATGGCCCCGCGGTTGACGCGGATGAGGAGTTGAGGAGTTCCACTGACCTGGTCCACCTGGATATCGACGGCACCTTCAACGGTGCTGACTACCGAGGCGATCCTGTCGGCCTCTCGTTTCAACACATCGAGATCTTCACCGAACAACTTGATTGCCAGCTCGGCACGAACACCTTCCAGTAGTTCATCGACATTCATCTCGATGGGCTGGGTGAAGTTCACGACCACCCCAGGGATGCCTTGCAGTGCATCGCGCATCGAGTGTTCAAGATCTTCGAGACTTTCTTTCGAGTCCGGGTCCAACAATACGAAAACCTCGGCGCTATTGATGGGGTCGGCGTGCGCTCCCACTTCGCCACGGCCAATTCGGCTCACGACTTCGGTGACATCAGGAAGTGCGATCAAGCGCTTTTCTGCAAGAAGGGTGATCCGCTTGCTTTCATCGATGGCGATCGAGGGAGCCATCGTCAGTCTGACGACAATCGTCCCCTCATTGAGTTTTGGTGTGAATTCAGATCCGAGCTGAGGGAATGTGACGATTCCAATCGACAGCAGTCCCAGAGCGAGTAGGGCGGACAACGAACGGTGATTCACGAAGAAGCCCAGGAGCGGTCTGTATCCTCTCAGTAGTGCCCGAACCAGAGGAGTTTCTTTCGCGGTCGATCCAGGAGCCGACTTTTTCATGATGATGGCGCTCAGAACCGGAGCCAGTGTCAGTGCATAGAGCAGAGAACCTGCCATCGCCAGAGCCACGGTATAAGCCAGTGGCCTGAACATCTTTCCTTCCACACCCTGAAGAGTGAAGAGGGGCAGGAAGACAAGGATGATGATGGCGATGGCGAAGGCGATGGGACGACCCACCTCGCAACATGCAGTGAGTACGGCGTCCTTCTTTGAAAGGGCAGAATCTCTGAATCGCCGATCGACATTTTCAACCATGACGATGGCACCATCGACCAGCATGCCGATGGCTATGGCAAGTCCGCCCAGCGACATCAGGTTGGCAGAGATCCCGAAGTATCTCATCAGTACGAATGCAAAGAGGACAGAGAAGGGTACCGAGAGCGCGACGACGATGCTTGGCCGTAATCCACCCATGAAGATCAGTAGTACCAGTATCACCAGACCGATTCCCTGGAACAGAGCGGTTTGAACCGTGTTCACACACGCTTCGACGAGGCTCTTCTGTTCGTAGTAAGGAACGATGCGCACTCCGGTCGGAAGGATGGTTTGGATCTCCTTGAGTTTTTCCTCTACTCGTTCGATGACGGTGGAGGAATTGGTCCCGTACAGTTTGACGACCATTCCGGAGACCACTTCACCTTCCCCGTTGTGTGTCTGGAGTCCTCGACGGATGGTCGAACCGACGCCAACCTCGGCCAGGTCATGGAGATAAATTGGACGGCCATCGACGGATTTCACCACGATGCTCTGAAGGTCCTCGATCGAGGCCGTGAGCCCGATCGAACGCACCACGAATTCCTCGTCGTTCTTCTCGATGAACTGAGCACCGACATTGAGATTGTTCGCCTCGACCTGTTCGATGAGTTCCTGTAGAGAAACTCCGTAGCGAAGAAGCGCTTGTGGCTGGACGCGCACCTGGAACTGCTTCTCGTCGCCTCCGATCCCCAGAACCTCTGTTACACCAGGTACCGATTGAAGATGTCGTTTGACGATCCAGTCCTGGATCGATCGAAGCTCCTCCAGTGAGTGAGTGCCGCTGGAATCCTCGAGGTAGTAGAAGAGGATCAGACCCATGCCGGTGGAGATGGGGCCCATCTGGGGTACACCGAAGCCGGCAGGGATCTCCTCACGAGCTTCTTGCAGTCTTTCCCCGACCAACCTCCTGGCGAAATAGGTATCCATCCCGTCCTCGAAGTAGACGTTGACGACGGACAGTCCAAAGTTTGAGACCGATCGGATCTTTTCCGTGCCAGGGAGACCGCTGAGAGATGCTTCGATGGGATAGGTGACGAATTTCTCGATCTCCTCGGGGGCCAGTCCCTCGGTGATGGTGAACACCTGGACGAGATTCGGAGAGACATCCGGAAAAGCGTCGACCGGAATCTTCTGGAAACTGAAGTACCCGGCGGCCATCACGATGATGCCGATTACCAGCACCATCAGAGGAGACCGAAGGCAGAAACGGATCAGTGGCTCCAGCATCTTCTTTTCCTCCTAGTGTGAGTGGCCGTGGCCACTGCCAAAGTCTTCTTTTTGCATTTCTGACTTGATCGAGAACACGCCTTCTGAGGCGTAGGTCTCTGCGACGGCCAATCCGTCGGTGATCTCTACCAGAACTCCATCCGATCGGCCCGTCTCCACTTCCCTGGGAATGAACCCATGATCAGACTGGATGAAGATCACAGTTTTGCCTGAGACCTCGGTGATCGCATTCCTTGAAACAGCCACGGCAACATCCAGATTTCCGGTGGAGATGACTGCGGTGACGAAAAGTCCTGGCCGAAGTAATCCACCCTGATTCCCCAGCACCACACGTGCAGTGGCGGTACGAGTGGCTTCTTCGATGATGGGGCTGATGTAACTGAGCGTGCCGTTGTGCTGCTGCTCACCGGTCCCCGGTGAAACGACAACCTTTTGGCCGACCTGGATCGAAGGAAGGTACTTCTGGTAGACCGCAAGATTGACCCAGACTTCGCTGAGGTCAGCGATGATGAAGGCGTGAGAATCTTCCTGAAGCAACTCTCCCTGAACCAGGTGGCGAGAGATGATTTCTCCGGCGAATGGCGCCCTCATCTCGAATCGCGTCAACTCGGTGTCCGGTTCAGCGGGCAGTTTGACTACGTCAGATTCAGAGAGCCCGATCGCGTGGAGTGTTTGTTTTGCATTTCGCAGTTCGATCCTGGATTCCTCGAGACCTGCCTTGGCTTCCAGGTAGTCCTGCTCCGATCCGATCTGCTGATTCCATAGATTCTCTTCCCGTGTGAAAGTGGATCTTGCGAGTTCTACCCGTGCAGCACAGGCGAGATATTGCGACTTCGACTTCGCCAGTTCCCTGCTATCGAGGATCGCCAGCACTTCACCTGCGGTGACCCGATCGCCGATGCTCTTCTGGACCTCGCTGACCACGCCTGGGACCTTCGGTCCGATATGGACCAGTTTGTCGGCATTGGCGACGATTTCACCCGGCAGTTGAAATTCTAGTGAAATGGTCGCGGCCGCCGCTTCCTTCACGACAATTCCGAACTCCTTCATCTGAGCAGCGGTGATGTGAACATCTGCTGGATGAACCGGTTCCGGAGGATCCTCCGGGGGTGCTGTGAGTGCGTCCATGAAAGTTGGGAGAGGAGATGGCTGGACCACTTCTACAGGCTCCTCGAAATTGCATCCGGTAACTCCGCAGAAGTAGAACAGTAGGAAAGTCATCTTCAGAGCGATTTTCATCGGGAGCCTCCTTTCTTCAGTTCAGTGATGGGCTTTCCGAGCAGCCCTTCGACCTGTGAACGTGCACGGTGATAGTCAGTGAGTGCTCGTGTGTATTGATCCCTGACCTCGAAGAGGGTCTTCTGGGAGTCGAGTACATCGAGTTGGGCCAGTTTTCCCTGGCGGTAAGACTCTCGAACTCCATCGTAGGCCGATTTCGCGGCGGGAATCACCTCGTCACGAAGGGCGGTCACTTCTCGGTATGCCGACAGTAACTGCTGGTAGGAATCGTGTAGGTTTGCGAACAGTTGAACTCGCACTGCCCTTTGCTTCTCGGTGGCGATGGACAGGTTGTATTCTGCTTCTCTCCGCAGCCCCTGATTGCGATGGAAGACCGGGATCGGCAGCGAGACACCCACGACCAGGGCGGTCTCGTCGGTACCCTGGAAAAGACGGGCCCCGCCACTGACAGTGATATCCGGAACCGCCTCGGCCGCCGCCAACTCGATGCGAGCCCGGCGCTCGGAGATCTCCAGATCCCATCGAGACACGGTTGGATTATCATCCAGGGATGAGGTTAGCAGGTCAAATTCCGGGACCTCGTGGATTTGCTCCAGCGATCCTCGCACCGACGGGAACTGGGCGACTTCTTTTCCCCAGCAGGATGCCAGCAGCACACGAGACGATTCGAGCGATCGTTTTGCCTGCTCGAGAGAGATTTTACCCTGCGCGACCACCACCTCAGCTCTGGTCCTTTCGAGGGGAGAACTCTTGCCCGCTTCGATTCGTGCCGAGACCCCATTCATCACTTCGAGGGCAAGATCGAGGCTGGCGCTCTTCAGTTCCACCTGACGTTGACCGGCAAGGACATCGATGAAGTGCATGGAGGTCCGGGTGAGGACCTCGAGTCGCTGGCTCTGGTATTTCCATGCGGCGAGACCCGTGCCCAATTGGGCCACTCGAACTCGTAGCGCTTTCTTGCCCCCCAGTTCAATCAACTGGCTGATCGAGATGGTCGATTCCGCCTCGTCAAATCCACCCAGGGTGTCGCTACCGGCGAAGTTCTCGATTTCTGCTTCGAACTCCGGGTTGGGCGATAGACCTTCTTGCAAGGCGACCGCTTCACGGGCACGGATTTGCCAGGAGAAGGAAGCGAGTTCGGGGTTATGGAGCAGGGTCAGTGACAGGACATCCCTCAGAGAGAGGACTCCAGCAGGATCGACCACCGATTCGGAACCGATGGGATCGACGGAAGTCATCGAGATGGCCGTTGGCGGTGGATCCGCCAGATGATGAGCCGCAGGGGGGGTACTGCAACCGGGCAGAAGCCACAGCATCATCGCCGTGGCAGTCATCTTGACAAGGGAGCGAGGGATTCGCTCGGCTGGTGGATTCGTTTTCATTCGGTCCTCTGATCTCTGACTCGGTTCGTGAACATCGTCGAGTGCCACGGTGCCCATCGGGTCACCGGATCCACACGACATGAAATGTGTTGGGAACGGAGCGAGAGATCAGGAGCGAAGAGGTCGGTCCGACGAGAAATAGGGCAGCTTCGGACCGACGAGGGGTCTCAAGAAGCGCTGCCAGATCAAGCACTGAATTGCAGAATCAGCAGTGGAGAGGTGGAGCGGAATCTTCGCCGGTGAATCTCCATCGTAGGAGATCTTTTCGTGGCGATGCTGCTGGACCAGCACTGCAAGAAGGCAGGGATCACTTCCACAGGAGTCGTGAGAGCAAGCATCATGAGAGCAAGCATCATGAGAGCAAGCATCATGAGAGCAAGCATCGTGCGAACAGTGATCGTCCGGGTGGAGAGCAGTGAGACAGGATCGGTGCGAGTGATCTACATCTTCGCCGTTGCAACCATCTTCATGATGGTCAGGCCCGTGCTCATCATCGCAGCTGTCATCACAGCTTGCAAAGACGAATACTTCGCAAGCATGCGCCAGCAATCCGGCGGTGCATAGTGATGGCGCCATCGACAACCAGAAGAACGCAGTGATGGCCAGGGCAGTTCTGAGCATGAAGTAGATCTTATCAGATGGGGCTTGAGAATTCAAAATGGCCGCAGGTGTCTCGGCCACGGCTCTTTCGTCGCAGGGGATCGACACCAGTCAATTCGGGAGTAATCCGACCGCTAAATTCTATCGCAAAATCCTGCCGGGTCTCTCGACAATTTATGTCCGAGCTCAGGACACGCTCCTGTTGGACATACTGGCGCTTATAGCCGGGAATATTGGGATACCACGCCACCGCAGCCGGCGGTTAGGCGGCTCTTCACAGCAGAGTTCTGGATCGAGAATGGCGAAAGCGTCCCCGGCAGGATTCGAACCTGCGACCTCCGGATTAGGAATCCGATGCTCTATCCAGCTGAGCTACGGGGACAGTGGCCTGATGGTGGACGTCTCGATCGGATTCTCATCGTGTACGTCATCGATGGAAGCGGCGCAGCCTAGCGTGTTGAGCGGCGCTGGTCGAGAGCAGCCACCGATTGCGGATCAGTATTCGGGACTATTGGAACAAATCGGACTCCAACTGGACATCCGTTGGTTTAGTGACAAATGGCACATGATTATTGCCTGAAACTAACAATCCAATACATTTGTTAGTACCAGCGTTTCTATTTCGAGTAGCAGGTGGAGTACATGGGGAGGGTTTTCATGTCTCGTGATTCAAGAACTCTGATGGACGATCCGCAGTGGATCTCCGTCATTTCGGCGATCCGATGGTGGAGTTTGATGGTGGTGATGACGGTGGGAATCGTCGACATCACGCCGGCACAATGTGTCATCGATGCCGAGCCGATGGGTCTCTCCTTGACCGACACTCATGTGGTCATGGATGGAAACTGGGCTGCGATCAGCGATGGAATTACCATCGAGGTGCTCAACCGAGACACCGGAGCCTGGCTCAGTCACCAGTCCATCGATTTGCTAGGCGCCACCCTTGGATCGATCTCTCTCGATGGAAATGACCTGGTGGTCGGCCTCGCGGGTGAGATCTGGTTCTTCTCCTTCGATGGTCTCAGCTGGAACCAGAGCAGTATCATCTCGGGTGTAGGTACGGGGCTTGCCGATCCGAGCTGGGGATCTGTGCTCGATCACTCGGGAGATCTTCTCGCCGTGGGAGCCGCTGCCACCGACGAGGTCTATTTCTACACCAGAGTCTTCGATGGAGTAGGAGCCTCGAGCTGGATTTCTTCGGGGACAGTCGCTGGTACCCTCGGTTCGGGACTCGGAACCACCGTCTCGCTGAGCGGTAATTTTGTCAGCGTCACGGCTCCGGCTGTGTCCGAGGTGCTGACCTACGAGTATCAGGGTATTGCCACCAATCAGTGGCTGTTGGATGTGACCCACCCGCTGGCGGGTGGCTCGGGAACCTCGATCAGTCTCGATCAGAGTACCGGGGAATTGCGGTTGCTCTTGCCGTCAGGTCTGGGAGCCAACATCTTTCTTCGAGGAGCCACAGGATGGGCTCCTGAATCTACATTCATTTTCACCGCTCTGGTGGATCGAAGGATGGAGCTGTCGGGTGATCATGCCCTGGTCACGACCGACTGCGGGCTGCGTCTATTCAGCAGGAGCGTAGCGGGGTGGAATTCCGGATTTCGCATAGAAACGGTCAATGCCGTCGATCCGTGCCTGTTGGTACCGGGAGGTAGCAACGTCCAGCCACTCGCTCTCACCGCTTCTTCAGCGATGTTTGTCTCGCAAGCGGGGACCCAATTTCTGGCCAGCCTGGTCTTCACTGATTGCAACGGTAATGGTGTTCTCGACAGCTGTGATCTTGCTGTGGGAATTCCAGACTGTGATGGAAATGGGATTCCTGACAGCTGTGATTTCGCTACCGGCCTGGTGGACTGCAACAACAACAATATCCTGGATCCATGTGAAATCGTTCAAGGGTTCTCGGTCGATTGCAATGGCAATGGTGTGCCGGATAGTTGCGATCTAGCCGCTGGAATGGACTGCAATGGAAACAGCCTGGTGGATAGTTGCGAGATCGATGCGGGTGATGTTTCGGACTGCAATCTGAACAGTATCCCGGATACTTGTGATGCACTGGCCGGAACTCCCTATGACACCACGCCTCCGGTGATTGCCGGAATGCCAGCAGACATCACCATCACCATCGGTAGTGGCCAGTGTGATTCTGCTGCCAACTGGACTGCTCCCACGGCATCGGATACTTGCTCCTTGACCACGATCAGTAGCAGCCACAATTCTGGTGATCTGTTCGCCTCGGGGGTGACCACCGTCATCTACACTGCGACAGATGAAGTGGGCAATGTCACTGAACTGAGTTTCCTGGTCACAGTCCTCGAACCGGATGCACCATTCTTCATCTCGGTTCCGGGTACCATCATTGCGGCGGCCGATCCCTTGAGTTGTTCCACGGCAGTTACCTGGACTCCGCCCTTCGCTCTGGATACCAATAACTGCTCGTTCCCGACCATCACCTCGGACCTTCTGCCTGGAGACATCTTTCAGATGGGGGCCACCACGGTCACCGTGACTGCCACGGATGCCTCGGGAAATGCTGTCCAGTCCTCCTTTGTCGTCAATGTCGTCGACAGCAGTGCGCCGATCATCGAGCAGTTGCCTGACATGGTGATCAGTACCCAGCCAACCACCTGTCTCGGCGCTGCAATCTGGGCCGAGCCACAGGTCACGGATTGCTCCTCTTTCTTCGTGACCTCGACGAGTTCATCTCCTTCACTGGTCACCTTTGCAGGCCGGGTAGTCACCTACGTTGCGGTGGATGTCCTGGGAAGTTCATCTCAGATGAGCTTTTCGATCACCATCGTCGATGACACTCCTCCAACCCTCACGGGAGTGCCTGGAAGTGTGACCATGGTTCCGCCCGTGGGAACCTGTGGTGCGACTCTCGACTGGACCCTTCCGGTAGCATTTGACGGTTGTGGTGTGGTGAGTCTGGTCAGTGGTTTCGAACCTCCTGCAACTTTTGGAGTTGGATCCACGACCGTTACATATACCGCAACGGACACCAGTGGAAACGAGACGACACAGAGCTTTACAGTGGATGTGTTGGACATTGACTTCCCGGTATTCACATCTTCCCCGGGATTGATTGAGGTGGTGGCATCGGGAACCGAGTGTAGTGCTGTGGTGACCTGGGTAGAGCCTGTGGCAGTGGATTGCACGAGTGTGACGATGACTTCTTCCCACTTGCCTGGATCGGTTTTTCCGATTGGATCTCACCAGGTGACCTATACAGCCACGGATCCACTGGGAAGGGCGTCGACGATAGCCTTCACGGTTTCAGTGGTCGATGTGACCGCGCCAACGCTGGTGGGAGCCCCGGCAGACATGACAGTCACCACCAATCCCACCGAATGTACGGCGATCGCCACCTGGCCGCAGCCGACCGCTGCGGATAGTTGTAGCATTGCGGTTCTCACGACCAATGTTGAACCCGGCACTGCACTTCCAGTGGGGGTGACCGCAGTGACCTATACGGTCACTGACGAGTCGTTGAACACGGTCCTTCACACCTTTTTTGTCACGGTGACGGATGCCGCTGCACCGGTCTTTGACATCACGATGGCCGACGTCCAGTCCGGTACCGACCTCGGGATCTGTGCGGCTCAGGTGTTCTGGACCGAACCCGTGATCAGTGACGACTGCACTGCTCCTACGGTGGTCAAGAGTCATCCTCAGGGAGCCTTTTTCGACCTGGGAACCACGACAGTGACCTACACCGCGACCGATGGGGGTGGCAATAGCACCTCGCAATCATTCAACGTCACCGTCACCGATGTCGAGGCTCCAGGGTTCTTCCAGATGCCAGCAAATCAGATCCAGGCTTGCTTGCCAGGGGATTGCACCGCTGCAGTGACCTGGACTCATCCATTGGTTCTCGACCATTGCGAAGCGGTGACCTTTCAGGTCAGTAATAATCCGGGAGACATTTTCCCGCTCGGCGATACGGTCGTGACATACACCAGTGCCGACTCCCTGCTGAACGAGAGTTCTCAGAGTTTCACAGTGACGGTGGTGGACCAGGAAGTTCCTTTCTTCACTTCGACCCTGCCAGACATCAATCTTCCGATAGAAGCAGGATTATGCACGGCACAAGCGACATGGGTGGATCCCACCGCCGAGGATTTTTGTGGAACTGTGACTCTTGGATCTAGCCATCCTTCTGGATTTCTCTTCAACATCGGCACAACTCCGGTGATCTACACCTGTATCGATGAGTCGGGAAATTCCTCTACCTTGTCTTTCAATGTGACCGTTGCAGACATCGAGAATCCGCAGATCCTGACGATGCCGCAGAGTTTCTCGATCGGCACACAGGCAGATTCCTGTACGGGAATCCCGACCTGGGCCGAACCATCGGTTGTCGATTGCGACTCGGTCACCCTGGTCAGTACTCATGACAGCGGAGCCGCACTTCCTCTCGGCGATACCGTGGTGACCTACACTGCTACTGACTTCACCGGTAATCAGACGAACATGTCCTTTACCGTGACGGTGACAGATGGAGTGTCTCCTCAGTTCACCTCGGTACCGGCAAACCTCATCGTAACGACTCAACCAGGAAGTTGCGGTGCGGGAGTGAGTTGGGCGGAAGCGGTGGCATTGGATCACTGCTCTTTGGTGGCGATCAGTTATGATCCTCCACAGGGGGCGACCTTCCCACTAGGAATCAGTGTGGTGACAGTCACGGCTCTCGATCAGGATCTCAACAGTAGTTCAGCGACCTTCACGGTCGAAATCGTTGATAACGAGAATCCCGTTCAGGTGTCGGGTCCGCCGGCGCAGGTCATTCTTGCAAATCCCGCTGGAACCTGTCAGGTGGCAGGGGCATGGGAGGTCCCTGCATTTGCAGATAATTGCACTACCAATCTGTCGGTGACCTCGACCCATCAACCCGGGGATATGCTACCCATCGGAGAGACTCTCGTGACCTACACCTGTCAGGATGAAGGTCTCAATCAGGTCGAGACCAGTTTTTCTGTAGTGGTCGTCGATACCACCGCACCGACGATTGATTCGATGCCGTTCGATGTTGAAGTGGTCACAGCATTCGATGCATGCCAAGCGGTAGCGACGTGGGGGCTCCCTCAAGCGAGCGATTGCAGTGAGTTCATCATGGAGTCAGATGTGGCCAGTGGATCGATACTGGAGATTGGCATTCACATCATCAACTTCAACTTCACGGATGTGCATGGCAATGTTTCTTCCGATAGCATTCTGGTTCGAATCCTGGACGGGGAAATTCCCCTCATCCATGGTTCCTTGCCCGATATCACCATCGATACCGCAGTTGGTACTTGTTCGGTGGTTGCGATCTGGCCTGAACCGACCACCACCGATTGCACGGCCAGTGCACTCGAATCCAATCTGGCCAGCGGCTCATCTTTCTCGGTCGGAACCACGACGGTGGTGTACACCGCCAGCGATAGTGCCGGAAACCAGAGTAGCACCAGTTTCGATGTCACTGTTCTCGATGCGACTCCACCGGTGATCGTCACCATGCCACCAGACATGACCCTGGATTCTCCAGTGGGTGCTTGCCAGGTGGTCGCTACCTGGGCCGAACCGCAAGCGACGGATTGCGTCTCTTATCTGTTCAGTAGTGACGTACCCAGCGGGTCGCTGTTCCCCATCGGGACCACGCCCGTCACCTACACAGCCACCGATCCGGTCGGGAATTCGAGTTCAGCCAGTTTCACGGTGACGGTGCTTGATGTCGAAGCTCCTCAGATCGTTACGATGCCTGCCAGTATCACTGTCGACTCGACGCTTGGATCGTGTACCGGTCTGGCGAGTTGGGAGCCCGCAACTGCCAGCGATTGCTCGACGATCTCTACCATCGAGGCGAGTCATGTCAGCGGCTCGGCGTTTTCTCTCGGGACGACGACCGTCACGTACACCGCCACAGATGTGTACGGGAATTCCTCCAGTGCCGATTTCCAGGTCACGGTTCTCGACGTCGAAACGCCAATCATCACGGATTTGCCTGCTCCAGTTGAAGTCGATAACACCCCGGGACTGTGCTCTGCTCCAGCGACCTGGTTGGCCCCAAGCTCCAACGATTGTTCCAGCGTCTTGATGACCAGCGACTTCTCCAGTGGGTCGACCTTTCCTGTCGGAACCTCACTGGTGACCTACACCGCTGTCGATAGCAATGGGAACTCGTCACAGGCCAGCTTCGAGGTGATCGTGGCGGATGTGGAGGCACCCTTCTTTGTCAATGTCGCCTCTCAACTGACCTTCTTCACCTCTGCTGGCGAATGCGTCGGTGTCGCGAGCTGGGATCCAGCTCAGGCGGGCGATTTATGTGGTTTTGCTACCGTTACCAGTAGTCATTCACCGGGCATGGTGTTTCCACTTGGAGACTCTCAGGTCACTCATACGGCAACCGATGAATCGGGCAATTCGATCACCCAGATCACCCAGATCACGATGGTCGATGGGGAGGCCCCGGTCATCAGTGGCATGCCGCTCGACATCGTCCTCGAGGCACCCACCGGGGAGTGTTCAATTGCGGTGACCTGGGCCGCTCCCAGCACCACTGACTGTACTGCAGTCACACTGGTGGGAAGCGAAACTCCAGGGGCCCTGTTCCCGATCGGGGTGCATCCAGTGACCTACACCGCAACCGACGTGCAAGGCAACATCGCCGAGCAGGACTTCACGATCACCGTGCTCGATATCGATGGGCCGACGATTGCCGACTTGCCGCTGGATCAACTACTCAGCAACGATCCGGGTAGTTGCGGTGCGATGGCCAGTTGGATCGAACCGACCGCCAGTGATTGCAGTGATCTCGATCCTCTGGTCAGTTCTATCGCCAACGGTTCTTTCCTGGCTCCGGGACTGACGATAGTGACCTACACCGTCATCGATGTGCACGGCAATCAATCTCAGGCGAGTTTCAACATCGAAGTCGTCGATGATGTTGGGCCAATCATCAGTGGATTGCAGCGACTGGTTTCCAGTAATTCGAGTGCAGGACAGTGTGGAACCTCGGTCTTCTGGCCCGAGCCTACCACCGCGGATGATTGCGGCGTGGCCTCGGTCCAGTCGAGCGCGCCTGCTGGATCCTTCTTCCCGGTGGGAGAGAGCGTGGTCACTTACACCGCCATCGATGTCCACGGAAACTCCACATCCGCAGAGATGCTGGTGGTCGTTTCTGATGTGGAACCTCCGCAGGTGGTCAATCTTCCGGGACCGATCGTGACCAATCCAGATCCTGCAACTTGCACTGCAACGGTGATCTGGGGAGTGATCAATTACATCGACAACTGCTCCGATGTCACCGTCAGTACCTCGCTACCTTCTGGTTCGATCATTCAGGTGGGTGTCACTGAAGTGCTGGTGACCGCAACAGATGCCTCGGGAAATACAACTACCGACATCTTCACGATCACCGTAGAAGAGTGCACGTCCGATTTCGTTCGAGGAGATGCAAATGATGATGGAACGATCGATATCACCGATGCAGTCGTGATCATCGGTTACATATTCCAGGGACTACAGTTCACCTGTCTCGATGCGCTGGATGACAATGACGATGGTGTGGTCGACATTTCGGACGCCATCTATCACTTCGGTGTTCTGTTCACAGGAGGTCTACCACCACCTCCGCCATTTGATCAGTGTGGTATCGATCCGACAGAAGACTCACTGATCTGTGACCTGTATCAGAGCTGTCCCTGATCTGCTTGGACCACAATTTCGATTCTAGTCAGCCCTGTCGGTTTCCACCGGCAGGGCTGTTCTCTTGGAGGTGCAGCATCGAAAGACCTCAAAGAAGTGGTTAAGCACCCCCCCCCTTGACGGGAGGGAAGTAGAAACCTATGAAAGAGATCTCTACTCGTTGTCTGGATCCCGAGGTCAGGAGGTGCCGATGTTCGCTCGTATCCACCGTAATCTATCGCTGGTGATGTCCTTCATGGTGTTGCTCTGCTGGGTGACCTCGAACCCGTTGGATGCTCAGGAGCCGCAGCCGGCGCCCGCCGACTCGCAGCAGATTCAGTGGCCCGATGAGGCGAGTGATGCACTCGATCTTCTCGAAATCCCGGCTGGATATCTGAAAAGACTGGTTGCAGCAGAGCCGCTGGTGAGAGATCCGGTCGCCTTCGGCATCGATGAGCATGGACGCGCCTACATCTGTGAATCTGCGCGGCAAGAGGATGGCGTGGAGGACAATCGATCGAGTGCATTCTGGCTGCTCGATGATCTGGCACTCCAAACTGTCGATGACCGGCTGGCGATGTACGAGAAGCACAAGGATCGTCGACAGGGAGGAATGGACTACTACAGCGCACATGATGATCGACTGGCTCGGCTGATCGACACCGATGGCGACGGTATCCTCGATTCCCGAAATCTGTTCACTACAGGATATACTGCGCCCCTCGATGGAACCCTGGCGGGCGTGCTGGTCGAAGATGGCAAGGCCTGGATCACCAATATTCCGCACCTGTGGCTGGCGACCGATGCGGATGACGATGGTGTGGCGGAGCAGCACGTCTCGTTGCAACGTGGATTTGGCATTCGAATCGCGTTGCGTGGTCACGACATGCATGGCCTGGTTCGGGGGCCCGATGGCAGGATCTACTGGTCCATCGGAGACCGGGGTTATCACCTCACCACCGCAGACGGCAGATTGCTGGCCGATCCTGGATCGGGTGCAGTGTTTCGCTGTGAACCCGATGGCAGCGACCTGGAAGTGGTCCATGTCGGATTGAGGAACCCGCAGGAACTGGCGTTCAACGACCAGGGCGATCTGTTCACCGGGGATAACAACTCCGATGCAGGAGACAAAGCACGACTGGTGCAGATCGTCTGGGGCGGAGAAACCGGCTGGCGAATGGAGTACCAGACGCTGGAAGGTGCCAATCGACGGGGTCCGTGGAATCAGGAGGGGATCTGGCAACTCGATCATCCAGTGCGGCCGGCGTGGGCGTTGGCTCCCATCGCTCATCTGACCAGTGGACCCTCGGGGTTTGTCCACTATCCAGGTACCGGGTTGCCGGAACACAATCGCGATTGCTTCTTCCTCTGTGATTTTCGCGGCACTCCAGGGAGTTCTGCGGTGTGGAGATTCGAGCTCGAGCAGGATGGAGCCGGATTCGAGCTTTCTAGCCCGGAAATTTTCGTCAACAAGGTGCTCTGTACCGATGTGGATTTCACTCCCGATGGCAAGATGTGGATCTCTGCCTGGGGAGGCGGCTGGGTGTCGACTGACCGTGGTCGTTTGATGGAGGTGTGGCATCCCGAAAGCCAGAAGCAGAGTCAGCAACACCGTGTCGGGCACTGGCTCACCACCGATCTCGAGAAACTCAAGCCCTCGCAGTTGAGCAGTCTACTGGGACATCCAGATCGGAGAGTGCGCCAGCGGGTGCAGTTTCATCTCGCCGGGGGCACTGCTGACTCCATCCAGTTGTTGCTCGATGCGGCACTCGACGGAGAGAACCTGAGAGTCCGGCGCCACGGTATCTGGGGAGTGGGGCAGTGGGCCAGGGTCCATCAAGAAGGCTCCTCCAGGGCAGTACAGGCGCTGGCACGCCTCTGCGATGACGAGGAGGCAGAAGTGCGCGAACAACTGGCCAGAGTACTGGGAGAACTGCGAGGTGGGCCGATCAGCCCGCTGGTTCGCCTGCTCGATGACCCTGCTCCTCGCGTCAAGTTTCATGCGGCACTGGCGATCGGACGCATCGGAGTGCCGGAAGCGGTCGAGCGATTGGTGGAGATGGCGGCCATCGATGGCCCGCTGGATCCGCTGTTGCGTCATGCCGCAGTGATGGGCCTGGCAGGTTCAGCCAATGACGTGGATCTCTTTCTTCGAAGCAACGATGAGGATCGAGAAGTCCGCCTCGCGGTATTGCTGGCACAGCGCAAGCGAGGTCATCCCGGTTTCCACTTTCCCAGAAGATCGAGTGATGCCCCGTCAGTCTCGCCGCAGGTCGATCCGTATCTGAAGTATTTCTTGCTCGATGAAGATCCCGAAATTCGTACCGAGGCGGCGCGAGCGATTCACGACCTGCCGATCCCCGGGTCCCTCAGCATGCTGGCCGATCAAGTCCTGAGTGTGGCGGCCGCTCCAGATGGCGCACTGGAATCGATGGGGGAGTACCGGATGCCGTTTCTCAGGCGCGCCATCGATGCGGCTCTGCGCCACGGAGAACCAGTTCATGCGGCGGGGCTGGCTCGCCTTGCCGGTCGCTCCGACGTGCCAGCGGAAGCGAAACGAGAGGCGCTGAGAGCGCTGGCCCAGTGGTACCAACCAGACCCCCGTGATCGGGTTTCAGGCAAGATTCGCCCCTATCAGGGAGCTCCAAGGAAACGCCTCGAGGTGGCTCCATTGCTCCGGTCCGGATTGCTGGAGGTGATGCAGTCGGCAGGAGATCTGGCTGGGGAGGCGCAGAGGGTCGCCAGTATTCACGGAGTGGTCTTGCCGCTCGAAGTCAACCAGCGGATTCTCGCCGATGGTTCACAGAAGACGAGGTTTCGCATCCAGGCGTTGCAACAGATCGTCAGCGGTCATCCTGCTCAGGCGGATGCCGGTCGCATGCTGGCGCGCAAGAGTGGCGACCCCCACCTCCAGGTCGAGGTGGAGAAGCTGGATTCGGATCGTGACAGGAGGGTCCAGGCGCTGATTCAGCTGGCCACCGAGGGGCCAGACATGGAACTGCAGCAGCAGGCGATCCGGGCGCTGGGAGACGATCTCGACCAGCCCCAGGCGCTGGATCAGGTGCGACTCTGGCTCGATTCCCTGGAAGCAGGAACACTGGCCCCAGAACTGGCGCTGGATGTGATGGTGGCCGCCTCGAAGGCTGGTGAAGCTGCGCTAGTGGAGCGGGCGGTTCAATTGAAGGAGGGGAAGGGGGAGGATCGCCTGGCAGACCATCAGTGGGCGCTGGTGGGCGGCCATCGGGAACGTGGCCGCGCCATCTTCCTCGATCATCCTGCGGCTCAGTGCCAGAGGTGCCACTCGGTGAGAGGACAGGGAGGAGTGGCAGGTCCGGCGCTGGACGGGGTGGGCTCGAGACTTCAGGCGGATCAGATTCTTCGCAGCCTGGTCGATCCGTCGGCAGAATTGGTCGAAGGATATGAAACGGGGACTGGAGTCTCGGCGATGCCGGAGTTCCACTGGGCACTCAGCGGGGATGAAATACGCAATTTACAGGCATATGTTAGCGGGCTAACAGATTGACACGGCATTGTTTACACGGTCAGATGGAGGTCATTCAGGATTTTGAGGAGCCTGCTGATTCACGCTCTAAATTGTTTCCTGTTCACTGTTTGTGAGAACGGCCGTGTATCTTGAGGGTTCAGAGGGCCTGGTTTGCTCCTCACTCCTCACTCCTTTCCGGATAGGTCCTGTGGCTGTCAGTACGCGGTCGTCCTCACCAACAGTGCCCCACCTGACTGAACCTGAATTCACCGCCATGGTCGGTACTTGGCAACGACCGATAATTCGATATACTCGGGGATGCTTGGGCTCTTTTCAGTTCGGAATCATAGATGGGCACTGTCGGTCAAGATGGCCGATATTACCTCTGAATGGTCGCTGATATTGCCTGTGAGTTCATGGTGTGCCGGATCGGGTGCGAATGAACTTCGAGGAGGTGGGTCAGGTGTGTGCGACTGAACTCGGGTCCGACTGAGTTCCAGTGCGAGTCGTTCCTCTCTCACCACGGCTTTGCCGAGGATTTGCAAACTCATTGGGCAGAGCATTGAACAGAAATCTTGATACGAGGCGACAGATACGGCCACTCTGGAGAAGTTTGGTTCTTGTCGTCACTCGGAGTGCTTTCAACCAGCACGTGGCTTGGTTGGGCCGATGGCAGTTGGATCAACGGGTGTTGATCCAGCAATACTGAAAATCATCTGTGTAGGGGTGTGTGAATTTTGGGTGTATTTCACCCAAGGAGTGACAGCGAAAGGAACTTTGCAAATGCTTCGCAAAATCATGACTAGCCTGATGGCACTGACCATCGCTTTTTCTATCCAAGCAACAGCGAATGCTGGTGGATCTGATTATACGTTTACCATGACTGGTGGATCAGGATCTACTGGAGACAGTTTTACTGCTGCGGCTCTGCTGGACAATGTCGGCGCTGACATCCAGGGGTGGTCTTTGGGGGTCTGCGTTGATCCCGCTGCACTGACCGTCGATGGTGCTGCCTCTGGTGCAGATACCGCGACTTCAAATGACGGTGATACACCCGACTTCGACCAGATCGGAGTCTTCACGACCGGTGCTACGCAGGGCGTCGTGCTCTGCTTTATTGGTTGTTCAGTGATCGGAATCGTATCCGACTTCGAGATGATGACGATGGATGTGACCATCGCTGGATCCTCCGACACCACCATCAGCTTCTGTGACACCAATGGTACTCCACCGGTGTCCACCGTGGTGGTCAGCGGCGGTGCCAGCATTCCTCCGAATCAGAACTCTGGTTCGGTGGACGTGATCAACCCCAACCAGATCACTGCGTCCTCTTCGACCGCCGTCCTCGGTGGACC
The DNA here is from genome assembly GCA_012960845.1 of Planctomycetota bacterium. Taxonomy (GTDB): domain Bacteria; phylum Planctomycetota; class UBA8108; order UBA1146; family UBA1146; genus QNYK01. The sequence continues at coordinate 26,575 of DUAN01000207.1, forward strand.
CGCTTCGACGACCGTCAGCCTGGTCAATGTCACCATGCCGGCCATCGATGCGGTGCAGGCCAACATGACCTACGATCCTTCGATTGGCATGTTGACCGGTATTGTTCCTGATTTCGCATTCGAGTTCTGGGCCATCCAGGATCCGACCACGACCCCGGGCTTCATCGTCTTCGGTGGAATTGCGGACCTCGGAGGAGACGGAACCCTCGACAACCTGATCCCAGCGGCTGCCACCACTGCCCTCTTTACCGTGGGTTGGCAGACGATGGCCGAAGGATCGATGGCCAATGACTTCGTCGACGGCCAGGGAAATCCAGCTCAGGACAATGCAGTATGGGCTGGACAGGCCTTCATCGATCAACCGACCCTGGTGGGTGGAACCTTGAGCGTGGTGAACTTCAACCCGTTCACCCGTGGTGACTGCAACTCCGACTCGGTGGTCAACATCGCAGACGGAATTAACCTGATCAACTGGCTGTTCCAGCCGGGTTCTCCTGAGCCCCTCTGCAATGACGCATGTGATTCGAATGACGATGGCATGCTGGATGCCTCGGATGCGATCTACTGCTTCAACTACAGATTCCTTGACGGACCCGCTCCCCTTGCGCCGTTCCCGGGTTCGGATCTCGATCCGACCCCCGGCGATGGTCTGGGATGCAACGGAGACGCTGACGATCTGTAAAGATCATCTGCTGAGATAGAAGATCATGGGCCTTCCGATCAACTGGATCGGGAGGCCCTTTTTCTTTCGACCATCTGTCGATCGGGTAATCTCTCACATTTGCAGCGAGGAGACCGCTTCAATCGACCGATCGATATCGTCATCGGAATGAGCCATCGAGAGGAATCCCGCCTCGAAAGGTGAGGGGGCGATCGAAACTCCCGCTTCCAGTAGTCCGTGAAAGAAACGCCGGAAGGCTTGCGAATCGGAAGCGGATGCTTCGGCGAAGTTGGTGACCGGTCCTGCTGTGAAGAAGAGACCGAACATCGATCCGACTCGATTCCAGCAGTGTTCGATTCCATGCTGATCGAGCGCACTCTTCCAGCCCGCCTGAAGGCGCTCACCCTTGGCATCCAGTGCCGGGTAGATCTGCTCCGCACCCACTTTCAACAGGCTCAGAAGGGCGATCCCCGCGGCCACAGAGAGCGGATTGCCGCTGAGGGTCCCGGCCTGATAAATCGGGCCTACCGGGGACAGCTGCTCCATCTTCGAGGCGGGGCCACAGACCACTCCCATCGGCATTCCGCCACCAACAATCTTGCCAAGGGTGGTGAGATCAGGCTCAACCCCGTACAGCCCCTGGGCGCTACTGGGCCCGACCCTGAAACCAGTCATCACTTCATCAAAGATCAGCAGGGCGCCATGACGAGTACATTGTTCTCTCAAACCTTCTAGAAATCCCGGGGCAGGGAGTACACAACCCATGTTGCCAGCGACCGGTTCAACGATGATCGCAGCGACTCGATCTCCCATCTCTTCCATGCGGTTTTGAACTGCTGCGAGATCGTTGTAGGGAACTACGGTGGTGAGGTTGGCGATCGCTTCCGGGACTCCGGGGCTCGACGGATGTCCATGGGTGGCCGCTCCTGATCCGGCGGCGACCAGGAACGAATCTCCATGACCGTGATAGCAGCCTTCAAACTTGAGGCACAGATCCCGACCGGTGATTCCTCGTGCCAGCCTCAATGCAGACATCGTGGCTTCGGTTCCGCTGGAGGTGAGTCTGGCCATCTCGGCACTGGGGACCAGGTCCACGATCAACGAGGCCAACTCGATTTCCCTGGTAGTCGGTGCACCAAAGGAAGTGCCATCCTTGAGTGCCTTCTCGATCGCCTCGAGGATCACCGGGTGAGCGTGCCCCAGAATCATCGGTCCCCAGGATCCGACAAAATCGATGTACTGCTTTCCCTCGGTATCCCGGATACGACAACCGCTGGCACTGTCGATGAATCGAGGAGTTCCTCCAACCGATCCATAAGCCCTGACAGGGCTGTTGACCCCACCAGGAATCACCTGGCACGCTCGATCGAACAATTCTGGCTGGGTTACCTTCATCGCTACCGACTCCTTGAGGGTTTTGAGTGCTGGTGGGAGGGTAATCGACTGTGGGGTCATGAGCCATTCTCTTCCTTCATTCGCAGTGCGAAGATAGGATGAACAGCCTCTCATCCGGAGGAGAACTTGTATCGATATTGATGTTGAGCAAGGGAAGAGGAGAAGCGCGATGAAACTGATGATCTTTGTACTTTTGATGATCTCCATCACGGCACGAATTTCCGGGGGAGATCGAATCACCGGACAGCCATTTGCGACTCGGTCAGAGGTTTTCTCTGTGCACGGAATGGCTGCAACTAGCCATCCGCTGGCGACGGAAGCGGCACTTGAAATACTACGTGCAGGTGGGAGTGCAGTGGATGCTGCAATCGCTGCCAACGCGTGTCTGGGTCTGATGGAGCCGACCGGCAATGGAGTCGGCGGAGATCTGTTTGCCATCGTGTGGGATCAGGAGAGCCAGAAGCTGCATGGCTACAATGGTTCAGGACGTTCGCCTCGATCGCTTTCACTGGAGAAGTTACGGTCCGAAGTCGATGCGCTCGGGAGGAAAGACATTCCTCCACACGGGACCCTGCCCATCTCGGTTCCTGGATGTGTCGATGGCTGGACAGCCTTGCATGAACGATTTGGAAAACTACCTCTCGGTGGAGTTCTGGCTCCTGCAATTCGCCACGCCAAAGATGGCTTTCCTGTGACAGAATTGATCGCTCACTACTGGAAGATCAGTGGCCGGATTCTGGCAGAGCAGCCGGGCTTCACGGCCACCTTCACCCGCGATGGAAAAACTCCAGAGAAAGGTGAATTGTGGAGCAACCCTGATCTGGCAAAAACCCTCGAGCAGATCGCCAATCAGGGACGAGATGGATTCTACAAGGGACCTGTTGCAGAGCAGATCGCAACCTTCGTCCAGCATCATGGCGGATACCTGACGGTCGCTGATCTTGAATCTCACAAGGGCGAGTGGGTCGAGCCTGTGAGCACTCGTTACCGTGATATTGAAGTGTGGCAATTGCCTCCCAATGGTCAGGGCATCGCAGTGCTGGAACTGCTCAACATCATGGAGGGGTTCCCGGTTCAGGAGTGGGGCTTCGGCAGTGCGAAGCTGCTTCACCACTTCATCGAAGCCAAGAAACTGGTGTTCGAGGATCGAGCTCGCGAGTACGCAGATATGGAGTTTTACGATGTGCCGGTGGCTCATCTCATCTCCAAGAAGTATGCCACCCAGTTGCGCGACTTGATCGATCCGGAGAAAGCGATGGTGCGGGTCGATACCGGAAGGAGCCAGACAGACCAAGGGGATACGGTCTATCTCTCGGTGGCGGATTCTGCTGGTAACATGGTGTCGCTGATCCAGAGCAACTACCGAGGAATCGGCAGTGGTGTTTGTCCCACCGGACTCGGATTTGGATTGCAAGATCGTGGAGAATTGTTCTGCCTGCAGGACGGTCATGCCAACATCTATGCTCCAGGGAAAAGACCTTTTCACACCATCATTCCAGGATTTGCAACTCGAGATGGAAAGCCCTGGCTCTCCTTCGGAGTGATGGGAGGGGCCACACAACCGCAGGCGCAGGCATGGGTCCTGATGAATCTCATCGACTTCGGCATGAACTTGCAGGAAGCCGGAGACGCTCCCCGCGTGATTCATGTCGGATCCTCTCAGCCTACCGGCTCCATCATGAGTGACGGGGGGGAAGTGGCTCTCGAGTCGGGGTTCGATGAAAAAGTGGTCGATCAGTTGCGTAAGATGGGACACAACATCGGAACTCGAAGCGGATTGTTTGGTGGCTATCAGGCAGTGATGAGGGATTTCCGCCATGGGGTCTGGGTCGGCGCCAGTGAGTCGAGGAAGGATGGCCATGCTGCAGGTTATTGATCGGGTGTCGCTGATTCTGATTTTATGTTCCCTGTCGAGTTTCCTGGGCGCTCAATCCCCTCCCGCGGGATCCGTGAAGGAGGGAGCGGGATTGCAAGAAGCATCCCTGCGGATCGAACCGCTGCTGCTGAAGACTGCCAAGGGTTCAGCATTACCCAACCTGACCAACTCTGCCGATGGCTCTGCACTGCTCAGCTGGGTCGAGCCTGCTGCCGATGGAAAGGGAGTCTGTTTGCGTCTCTCGACCCTCGGGGAAAATGGTTGGGGAGAAGCGGTGACGGCGGCTCAAGGATCTGGCTGGTTCGTCAACTGGGCAGACTTCCCTTCCGCTGCGGTGCTTCTCGATGGAACCATGGCGGTCCACTGGCTCGACCGTATCTCTCAGAAGACCTACGCCTATGGCGTCAAGGTGAGCATCTCCAGCGATCAAGGGAAGACCTGGAGTGATCCCATCATTCCCCACCGTGATGACTCACAGACCGAGCATGGATTCGTGGCACTGAGGTCGATGGGAGATCATTTTTTCCTGGCCTGGCTCGATGGCAGAGCGATGGCGGATGGAGAAGGGAAGCCGATGACGCTTCGCGCGACCACAATTTCGGCGAAAGGAACCCGAGGAATCGACCGGTTGCTCGATGATCGTGTTTGCGACTGCTGTCCTCTCGACGCTCTGGTCGATGGGGAAGATGTGACCCTCGTCTATCGCGATCGTGATTTCCTCGGTGTTCGGGATATTTCCTGGCTTCAGGTTGGAGCCGAGAAGATTCATCAGCAGGGGCTGGTGCGTGAAGATGGATGGGTGCAGGAGGGTTGTCCTGTCAATGGACCATCGATGGCATCCTCGGGCAGCACCAGAGCGGTCGCCTGGTATACCGGCGTGGATCGCGTACTCGATCAGCCAGCTCCGGAAGGAGCGGTGCTGGCGACGCTTCTCGATCCAGCCATCGAGGGCGAGAAAAGCAGTGCGGTTCGGATCGATGATGGCCGTCCGGTGGGGAGGGTGGACATCGCAGGTCTCGGCGATGGGTCCTACCTGTTGTGCTGGCTCGAGCGCCAGGGAGACGGTGGAGAGGTTCGGGTTCGCCGCTGGACCCCGGGATCGGCCAGGGGGAGTTCTCATCGGATCGGTTCGACCTCTCCTGGTCGAAGGAGCGGATATCCGAGGATCGTTGCGCTGAAGGATGGATCTGCGGTGGTCGCATGGACCGAGACCGAGGTGGACGGTGGGACTGCAGTTCGCACCGTCAAGATTCCGGGGCTTGCCAGATCTACGACCCCATCATCCCGCTAACTCGTCATCTCGCTCACTCAACATCTCGCCAACTCAACTTCCCGCTCATCTTCCTTCCAATTCGGACTCTGATCTTGCGAACAGCGACTCTCCGATCGGGGACTTGAGTGGGATCGACGGACCTGTAGCCTGGGAGTGACCACAGTGCCAGGGCCCAGCGGAAGGAATCGCGGATGTCATCCGAGCAGTTCTCGATCACCCCTGAGGATCGCTTCATCGATCGGCGCACCATCATCCGCGGAATGGGCCTTGGAATGGCAGGGCTCTCCACTCTTGGAGTCACCCACTTTCTCCACGGGATCTCTGGCAGCTGGATGCCACAGGATGGGAGTCGGTCGGCCATCGAGCCTGCAATTGGCGAACTGTGCAAAGATGTCTTCCCAGGCCAGCGATCTACCAGGTTCGACATTGCACCGAGAACTCTCACTCCAGAGAAGATCTCCTCGGTCTATAACAACTTCTACGAGTTCACCACGCAGAAGAATCGGGTCTGGCAGATGGCCCGCAACTTCAAGGTCGATCCGTGGAAGATCGAGGTCGCAGGTGCTGTCGAAAAACCATTCACTCTCGATATCGAAGATCTGATCAAACTGGCTCCGCTGGAGGAGAGACTTTACAGGTTTCGTTGTGTCGAGACCTGGGCCATGCAAGTTCCCTGGGTCGGTTATCCCCTGAGTAAGTTGATCGATCGGTGCAAGCCACTCGGTAAGGCCAAGTACATCCGATTTGTTTCCATTCTCGATGAGGACCGGCTCCCGGGGCAGAAAGACAAGCAGTGGCCCTGGCCATACTTCGAAGCATTGCGACTCGATGAAGCCAGGAACGATCTGGCGATGGTGGGAGTAGGAATCTACGGCCACGGACTTCCGATGCAACATGGCGCACCGTGGCGTGTGGTCGTGCCGTGGAAGTATGGCTACAAGTCGCCCAAGTCGATCGTGAAGATTGAATTTACCGAGGAGAAACCCCCGACCTTCTGGAATCAGGCGCTGCCCGATGAATACGGGTTCTTTTCCAACGTCGATCCATCCAAACCTCATCCTCGGTGGAGCCAATCGATGGAAAGAGATATTGGCACCGGAATGAGGCGACCCACTTTGCTGTACAACGGGTATGCAGAGCAGGTGGCGAAACTCTATACCGGCAAGGAACACTGACGGCAAGGAACACTGATCTCGAGGATCAGAGCTTCGTCAGGAAGTCACGACCACTCCTGACCTCCTGACCTCCTGACCTATTGAATCCACAGTTCATCGATGAGGTCTGCGATCGCATCGGTGTCATTGGCCCCGATGACACGGTCGGCGACCTTCTTCAATTCGTCCATGGCATTTCCCATCGCGACTCCGAGTCCAGCCAGTTTCACCATCGGGCTATCGTTGGTCGCATCTCCGACTGCGACGCAGCGCTCGGGTGAGATTCCATGATGTTGTTGAAGAAACCGAAGAGCTTCTCTCTTTCCTTCGCATGGAGGTTGGACATCCACGACCAGCAGGGAACTGTCCCGATGAGAAGGCAGGAGGTTGAGGGGGAACCAGGTGAAATAGGCCTCCGAATCGGAGATGGCTCTGATTTCGTCGGCGAATTGCTGGGTATCTTGATGCCGCTCAGAAAAGAGAGAGAGGCGTATGGGTCGATCGATTCGCATCTGATCGGGGGACACGATCTCGATGGCTTTCATGTCGTGGAGCGCATAGTTCAGTGCCTCTGACCTGGGGGACAATGCTCGTTTCGAGCCGGCACACATCACCACCGGTAGCAGGTCATGAGTTTCTGCGTAATCGAGTAACTGATCGAGATGTATCAAGTCGAGGTTTCTCTCCTCGATCAAGGAGCGACTGGTGGGGCAATAGACGGCGGCTCCGTTGTAGATGACCATCGGGTTGAGGATCTGGAGATCTTCGATGGCTGGAGCCGCGGACTGTTCTGATCTGCCAGTTGCGACCATCACATGAACGCCCGCATCTGAGATCCGGTGCAAAGCACGTCGAACTCGGGGGCGAATCCCTCCGCCGTCCTCGATCAGGGTGCCGTCGAGATCCAGGATGATGGCTTCAAACTCGTGCAAGAAAGCACTCCTTTTTCAACGTCTCCGGTAGTGACTCAGGGCTGATGAAATGGTGGGGGTCACCACACATGGTAGCAAGGACTCGAAGGAAATGGTTCCGCACCAGTGAGCCATTGATTACCATGGAGAGCGAGCGGGTCAGCGGACGAACTCACCCCGTCTGAATGAGATATCTTGAATCGGATCCAGTAGGAGGAATAGAGCAGATGACGAGTCATGCAGAGCAAGGCATCAAGGTGACATTAGTTTCCCTGGGAAAGGGAGAGGTGGCCTGGAAGGTCGATTTCCCGCCGGTCGGACGCAAGGATCCACAACTCACTGGGCAGTGGAAATCTCTCGATCAGGCGCTGGAGATGATCAAGAAGGTCAGCAGCAGGGAACTGGTCGATGATGCCACTGCACAACTGGCCGATGAGAGGTGCCCGGATTCGCCCTGGGGTGGCGAGAACTAGCGTATCCGGGTCGAATAGCGGACTCGGATCCTTCGAATTTTGCAGGAGAATCGCAAGTTGGACTTTTCCAACCACTTTGGGGTGCGCCTGAAAGCCTCGATGGTAGCCTGATGCTTGAATTGGACCTTTTGATCCGTCAAATCCAGCCCTTGAGAGTACCTTCCAGTGGTATCAGTAAGGAGAGGCATGGCAACCTTGAATCGCTTCAAGATCGAGCCTAAAAACACCATCTTCCGTCCCACAGCAGAGAAATTGAGGGAACTCAGTTTCGAGATGTCCAATGCTCAAGTGACATGCTTCGACAATCTCAATGTGCAGACCGAGGTGGATGCCCGTTCCAAGAAATCCACATACATCATCGATGACGATCCAAGCAAGCACAGCGATCAGTGTATGACCCGTATTGAAGCGGATCGCCTCGCAGGGATTCAGGACGAGTTCATTCGATCCGCTGAGATGATCTGTGTCGATGGCTACATCGGAAATGATCCGGCATACAGGACTTCTGCAAGGCTCTGGATGGAACGAGCGTATGCCAACATCGCAGCAATGCAAAATCTGCTTTACTACCCACTCGAGGGTAATGAAGGAGATGACTGGGAGCCGGAGCTCACGATTGTATACACCCCGAGTGTGACCGCCGAAGGCTACCCGAATAGTCGCTGCATCACCGTCGACCTGGAAGCCGGAATCACTCGGGTGATGAACTCCGACTACTTCGGAGAATCGAAAAAGGGTGGGCTGAGAATGTGGAACTCTCTTGTATTCAACAAGGGGGGGCTGGCGCTCCATGCTGGTTGCAAGCAGATCCCGGTCGGCGACATGAAGAAGACCGCGTTGATCGTGGGCTTGAGTGGCACCGGTAAGACGACTACCACCTTCACCCGCCAGAATGATTCGGGACCTGTTCAGGATGACTTTGTCGCCATGATGGCGGATGGCTCGATTCAGGCGACCGAGAATGGCTGCTTTGCCAAGACTTTTGGGTTATCCGTCAAGGATGAGCCGACCATTCATGCTGCCGTCTGTCGAAACGTCTCTTACCTCGAAAATGTCGCACAGAACGAGGACAGTTCTCTCGACTTTTTCGATGAGGCCTACACCCAGAATGGCCGTGCGGTGATCCGGATGGAGGACATCGATGGAGCCATCGATGCCAGAGAGGTTCCGAAGGCAGATTTCCTGCTGATCTTGAACCGCAACGAGAACATCATTCCAGGAGTTTGCAAACTTGATGCGAGTCAGGCTGCGGCATATTTCATGCTCGGTGAAACCCAAGGTACCAGTGCTGGTGGCAAGGAAGAGGCGGGCAAGTTCCTGCGTGTTCCGGGGACGAATCCATTCTTCCCATTACTTCACTCGCAACAGGGCAACCGCTTCCTGGAACTGTTGAAGTCACATCCGATGGAGGTTTACCTTCTCAACACAGGAAGAGTTGGCGGACCGGATGCCGATGACCGATCAAAGAAGGTCAAGATTCAGCACTCGAGTGCCATCGTCAAAGGGATCGCCGAGGACAGCATCCAATGGGAACTGGACCCGGACTTCGGTTACGAAGTGGCTTCAGAGATTCCAGGAATCAGTTCCGGAGATCTCGGCATTCTGCAACCGCGAATGCTCTATCAGGCTCAGGGAAGAACTGAAGAGTATCGGGTTCATGTCGATCGAATTCGTCAGGAGCGGATAGAATTTCTCAATTCCTTCCCCGGTTTGGATGAGGAAATTACCCAAGCGCTTGGCGTGTAGTCGTCAGGAGAGCACTTGCTGGAGATCATCACTAATGGTGTTGGGATCACCCTGACGGTGCTTTACGGGGTTCTTTTTTCTGGTGAGTTCCGGTCGATTGGGGTGGCACGGACTTCACCCATTTCTCCGTGGACCTGGCTGGTCGTCGTGGTTCATCTGGCGGCTCTGATTTTTCGTGGAATACAAATTGGAGCATGCCCGGTCGGTAGCCACTGGGAAACACTGTCACTACTGGCTCTTCTCATCGTCACAATGCACCTGTTGCTGGCCAGTGTTTCTGGAGATCGCTGTACACTCATCTTTGGGCTGGGATTGACCTTTGTTCTGCAACTGGCAGGCGCAAGTTTCTCGCTCGGGGATCAGGTTCAGGCACAATCGCCGATCGGATCGATCAGTTCCCTTCACGCATTTACCGCCTGGATCGGTGTTGCAGGAGTCACCACCGCAGGAGTCCACGGGATACTGTGGCTACTTCTCAAGCGGTCCATCAAGACGGGCCAGTTCGGACTTCTATTCACTCGGTTATCTTCATTGGAATCACTCTCTCGGTTGATCCGGATGGCTACTGGTATCGCGGCAGGATCTCTTGCGATCACCGTCGGGACTTCAATATTTCTTGGAAGTGGGGTCGAGGCATCCACCGGTCCAGTCACTCCCATCTCGTTGGCGCTGATGGGACTTTTTGTAATTCTGGCGCTGGTTCCGCGCTCCACAGGCACCGTCACTGAGTGGCGGGCATGGTGCTCCGTGGTGGGCCTGGCTTCGGTGGTCTTCATCAGCGCATGGGTGATCCAGTTTGGACCTCATAGCCGATGAGGATCAGCAGCCTCACACTGAGTCATGCCGTTTTTCCCATCGAAACCAGGGAGAAGATTGCCATTTCTCGAGAGCAAGCAGTGGGCTTTCTGTCCAACCTGCGCTTCAAGATGGAAATTGAGAATGCACTGCTGGTGTCCACCTGCAACAGGACTGAACTGTTCCTGGCGACAGAAAAGCAGGAGCGAGGACGAGAGATCCTCGAACAGACCTTGAGGCAGTGGATGCGAGAACGACAGTTCGTGATTCCCGGTGAAGTTGAAGAACTGATTCTGGAGCATCAGGACTCGGTCACACGATTGCTCAGGGTATCTTCTGGCCTCGAGAGTCAGTTGCTTGGAGAGAGTGAGATCCTCGGTCAGGTCCGATCCGCCATCGAATTGTCGGAAGAGGCTCAGGTGGCGGGTACTGTGATCCGAAAACTCTGGGAGAAGGCGTTGAGATGCGGAAAGCGAGTCCGCTCCGAGACGTCGATCGGAGACGGCGCCCTGTCGTTGGCTTACGGTGCGCTCAAGGTGGCAAAAAAAATCCATGGCAAGGTGTCGGGTTTACACTATTGCATCATCGGTGCCGGCGAAGTGGCAGAACTGGTCCTCACTCACTTGCAAGGGATCGAAGATGCCAGGATCACGGTCCTGAACCGGAGCCAAGAACACGCAGAGAAAATCGCCAGTGTCTATGGTGCTGCGCAAGGCTCCCTCGATGACCTCCCCGAAGTGATCGTGAATACAGATGTGTTGATCAGTTCGACCGCTTCCCCTCATCCCATCATCGATGCCGACCTGATTCGAAAGTCGTTGGTGGGTCGTCCAAAGGGATTGTTGCTGGTGGACCTGGGTGTCCCGAGAGACATCGATTCCCGAGTGAAGGAACTTCCACAGGTCTTCCTTTACAACCTCGACGATCTGGCTCGCCTGATCGAGGAGAATCTGGACTCCAGGCAGGAAGCAATTCCAGGTGCTGAAGAGATCGTGGAACACGAGAGACAGCAGTTCCAGAACTGGACAGTGAACCAGCAACTGGACCCGATCATCCGGGCGTTGAGAAAATCGATCGAAGATGCCAGTGAGCAGGAACTGGAACTGTTGCGAGACGAGGTCGATGGCGAGTTGCACACTATACTCACCGATCTGGTCAGGAGTTTGCTGAAACGTGCCCTTCATCGACCGCTCAAGGAGTTCCGGGCAGCAGGTTCGCAGTTGAATGGATCATTCTTGAATCGATTGGAGTCTCTCTTTCAGCAGGAGAGTGTGGATGAAGAGGACCAGAGATGAAAATCCGATTGGGAACACGGGCCAGTACCCTTGCACGGACACAATCAGGCTGGGTCGCTGACCAGATTCAACAGATGCATCCGGAAGTCAGCGTCGAGCAAGTGTTGATCGAGACCGTTGGCGATCAGGATCAGGAAACGCCGCTGCACGAGGTCGGGGCTCCAGGTGTCTTCACCGTCGAGGTGGAACGTGCGCTCGCTGAGGGGAAAGTCGATCTCGCAGTCCATTCTCTCAAAGATCTTCCCATCGTACAGCCGCCAGAACTGGTGATTGCTGCCATTCCTCCACGTGAAGACCCCAGAGATGCGTGGGTTTCAGCTCGCTACCCTGGCCTCGTCGATGTGCCTCCTGGCGCAACGGTGGCCACCGGTTCGTTGAGGAGGAGTTGTCAAATTCTTCATCGATATCCTCACCTGGTGGTGGAGGGGATCCGAGGGAATGTCGAAACTCGGCTGAGAGTTCACGAGGAGCGTGGAGATGCGGGAGTGGTACTCGCCTGTGCGGGCCTTCATCGATTAGCGCTGAAGGACTCGATTCGCTGCGCCATCTCGACCACGGAAGTGACTCCTGCTCCAGCGCAAGGAGCTCTCGCTGTCGAGATTCGAAGCGATGACACTGCTCTCGCACAGGTGGTTCGATTCCTCGACGATCCGATCACCCGGATCTGCGTCGAAGCGGAGCGGGAATTACTGGGGGCTCTCGGTGGTGGTTGCCATCTACCGGTGGGAGCCTTGGGAGTGGTCTCCGGTGAACACCTGAGTCTTTGCGGTGTTCTCGGTCTCCCCGATGGCTCCCGCCTTGTTCGGTTAGGGCTCGAGGGATCAGTCACTTCCTCTCGAGAAATAGGCCAGCAATTGGCGAAGATGATTCGCAAAGCTGGCGGAGATGAAATCCTTCAAATTCTCGATGAGTCACTGGGCATCGGATGAGCGGTTCCGAATTGAGGGGTTCTCGCTGGATCCTGACCCGTCCCCGAGATCGAGCCGGCTCCTGGAGAGATGCTCTCACTGAACTCGGAGCAGAAGTGATGGTGGAACCGGCGATCCTATTGAGTGCTCTCGAGCCTGCAGCTGTGATTTCCTCGCTGGCATCTCTACCTCCCGAGAGTTTGTTGATCTTCACCAGTGCTACCACGGTGCGACATCTGATCGAGATGCTGGCAGCCGAGGATCGAACCCTCCTGCAAAAGATGTACTGGATTGCCGTGGGACCTCAAACAGCAGCAGCAATTCGTGACGCTGGGTTCGAGGTGCGGATCGAGGGGGATGGGCGCGGAGCAGAGGCGCTGACAGCGCAGGTGATCGACTCCTTGCCGTGTCGACGGGCGCTCCATTTCACCAGCGACATCGGGCTTCCCATTGTCAAGGATCGGCTGGTCGCTGCTGGCTTCGAGGTGATTCGAGTCGAGGTTTCCAGGACCGAGGAGGAGAAGAGTCTTGACCCTGTCCGCTGGTCTTCAGAATTTCCAGAGGCTACCGGCATCATCTTCTCGAGCCCGTCTGCGGTGCGAGCGGTCTGTCGTCGATCAGGGGACTGTTTCAAGGAATTGCAGGGAATACCGGCAATCGCTGCAGGAGAAGCCACAGCTCAAGAACTACGCCAGTGGGGCTGGAAACAGATTGAAATGGCGGTACGGTCAACAGTGGAAGAGATGATTCAAGCTTGCATCCGGGTGGTGGCAGGCGATTCGAATCCCCAGAATTGAGACCATCGACTGGACCGGCAGATTCATCGAGGAAAAGAGGAACCGATGGCCAGTTTTCCGATCCGCAGGATGCGGCGCCGGCGACGGAATCCCGCAATCCGCGAGTTCCTCGCTGAATCGCACCTGACCAGGCACGACTTGGTGCAACCGCTATTTGTCTGCGACGGGGTTGGGATCGATCGTCCCATCGATTCGCTGGCCGGACAGCATCATCACTCGACCGATCGAATCGGAGATCGGGCTCTCGAGGTCGAGGAAGCAGGAGTTTCTGCAGTGCTCCTGTTCGGAGTTCCAGATCAGAAGGACTCCAGAGGCTCCAGTTCCGTCGATCCCGCCGGAGTGATTCCCCGGGCAATTCGGGAGATCCGGAAGAGAGCGCCAGATCTTCTCATCATCGCAGATGTTTGCCTCTGCGAATTCACCGACCATGGTCACTGTGGGATCATCACCGATACTCGCGAAGAGGGTTTCCAGGTCGACAATGATGCCACTCTCGAAGTGCTGGCCGAGCAGGCGGTTGTTTTTGCGGAAGCAGGCTGTGATATCGTCGCTCCCTCTGCGATGGCCGATGGCCAGGTGGGTGCGATTCGAACCGCGCTCGATGGGGCAGGACATGACGAGGTGATGATTCTCTCCTACGCGGCAAAATACGCCTCAGCGTTTTATGGCCCCTTCCGGGATGCCGCGGGCAGCACTCCGGCAGGTGGGGATCGATTGGGCTATCAGATGGATCCCAGGAACTCACGGGAAGCACTTCAGGAGGTGGCCCTCGATCTCGAAGAAGGGGCGGACATCGTGATGGTCAAACCAGGACTGCCCTATCTCGACATCATCTCGAAGGTACAGGATACTTTCGACATCCCGATCGCTTCATACCATGTCAGCGGTGAGTGGGCGCAACTCAATGCCGCTGCCGATCGAGGTTGGATCGATCTGGATCGGGCCTACATCGAATCCTTGCAGTCCCTTCGCCGAGCGGGTGCATCCATCATCATCACTTACGGAGCAGAACGGGCCGCCCGTCTTCTGGGTGTTCGTAACTGAGAAAGGCACTAGCGTGAATTTACAGGACTCACGGCTCATCCGAGCTCTCAGGAGAGAACCTACCGACCGAACTCCTGTTTGGTTCATGAGACAGGCGGGTCGATACCTGCCGGGGTATCAGAGAATTCGTGCGGGCATGGAGTTTCTCGAACTCTGCAAGAATCCGGAACTGGCATCCGAGGTGACGGTGGAACCTCTCGCGGTCCTCGATGTCGATGCGGTGATCATCTTCAGCGACATCCTGGTGCCGCTGGAGGCGATGGGGCTGCCTGTGGAGTTTGGAGATCGAGGTCCCTGCATGTCGCAGCCGTTGACCGATCGGGCTGGAATTGATCGTCTTTCGATCCCCGATCCGGTCGAGGAGACAGGATTCGTGATGGATGTGATCCGGGCGACTCATCAGCGTGTACAGGGGAAGGTCCCGGTGCTGGGTTTTGCCGGTGCACCCTGGACACTCGCCTGCTATGCCCTCGAAGGATCTCCCAGTCGAACCTTTGCTGCGGCTCAGAGGATGGTTTACGAGAGTCCGGCAGACCTCCATCGCCTGATGGAGAAATTGGCGGACACGGTGACCTCCTATCTGCGAGCCCAGGTCGAGGCGGGAGCCAATGCGATCCAGCTGTTCGATTCCTGGGGTGGGATGCTCGGTCATCAGGCCTTCGAGGAGTTTTCCCTGAGATACTGCCGGAGGATCATGGAAGGACTCGACGGTTGTGGGGTTCCGCGGATCCTCTTCATCCGTGGTGCGGCCAGTCACCTGAAGCAGATTTCCAGGATGGTCGATGAAGTCGGAATCGAGGCGGTCAGTCTGGATGAGATGACGAGGCCGCAGCAGGCCCTGGATATCTTTGGCGATCGCTGTGCTCTGCAGGGCAACATGCCACCGCAGGCACTCTTCGCTCCAGAAGAGTCGATTCGACAGCGGGTCAGGGACCTGCTCGATGTCTTTGGTGATCATCCAGGACACGTCTTTAACCTGGGTCATGGTATTTTGCCCCCGACACCGGTGGATAGTCTGCGAGCCGTGGTGGATGAGATCCGTGCCCCCCGTTGATGAGGGACCTGCCAAGATCGCGGTGATCGGAGCAGGGATCAGTGGCCTATCGGCTGCGATTCATGCTCGCAAGCTGGGAGCAGATGTTCATCTGTTCGAGGCGAGCCCTCGCGTGGGTGGCTGGATTCGCACCTCGAGGAGTGACTCCTGGACCCTGGAGTGGGGGCCCAATTCGATCCTTCCTTCCAGCCACTGCCTGATCGATCTGGCCAGGCGGGTCGGATTGGAGTCGCAGTGGCAAAACGCCGAGCGATGCGCACGGAAGAGATTCATCTGGAAGGATGGAGCGCTTCGTGCACTACCCAGCTCTCCTTTGACGATACCCTTTTCCCGGGCGCTGTCTCCGGCGGGATGGTGCCGCTTCCTGATGGAGCCGTGGATCGGCCGAGGGGGTTGTGAAGAGGAGTCGGTCAGCACTTTTTTCCGCCGTAGATTTGGCAGTGAGGCTGCACGGGTGCTGGCGGATGTGATGGTATCGGGGGTTTCCGGAGGACGAGCAGAGTGGCTCGAGATCGATTCGTTTCAGCCGAAACTGCGGCAATGGGAAAAACAGTACGGAAGTGTCATCTCGGGCCTATTGAGGAGCCGCTCTGCTCCGTCGGCACCCCTGCGTCGCACCGCGACACTTGCCGAGGGATTGGAACAATTGCCGCGTGCGCTGGCGGCAGAACTGGCCGATCGATGCCATCTCGAATCACCGGTAGTCGCCCTGGAGCCACACAACGGTGGCTGGAGACTCCAGCAGGGGGGGGCGTATTCCTCCGATACGGTCGATGTGGATGGCGTCATCTTGGCGATTCCAGCGACCCCGGCGGCGACCTTGCTGCAACCTCTTTCGAGCCGTGCAGGGGAGATGCTGCAATCGATACCGTACGCATCCCTGACGGTCGTACAGATCGGTTACGATGCGAGTAAATGCCGGATACGCCCCGAAGGGTTCGGTTTCCTGGTTCCCTCGAGCGAATCCTTGGGGATCCTCGGGACCATCTGGAGTTCCTCGCTCTTTCCCTCCCGTTGCCCGGCAGGAGCGTCGCTGGCGACCGTATTCATCGGGGGAAGCCGTCAGCCCGAGCAGATCGACGAGTCCGATACAATGCTGCAGGATCGGGCGATTGGAGCTCTCCGAACGGCCCAGGGAATCGACCTGGATCCTCACATGGTGCAACTGAGACGAGCTCCCCGGTCGATTCCACAGCCTCACCGAGGGCACCGTAGAAAGGTCGCAGCGTTGCGTGATGAACTCAAACGATGGCCTGCGTTGGCAATGGCAGGTAGCCATCTCGATGGTCTCTCACTGGAGTCTTGTGCTCGATCGGGAAGAGATGCCGCCTACCAGGTGTACTCGGTACTGAACCGTGAGGAAGGATCGCCATGATGTCATCGATGGATTCAGATTCCAGCCAACCAGAGCCGAACCCACCAGAGCCGATCCAGCCGCTCGACCATGCCGTATGGAACCAGAATAAAATGGGTAAAAGCACCATCTATCAGTCAGAGCGTCTGCTGGTGGGAGTCAATGCACTGGAACCAGGCCAGCAACACGCTCTCCACGCCCACTCAGGGACAGACAAGGTTTATCTTGTGGTCTCGGGGCGCGGTCAGTTCCTGCTCGAGAAGGAACAGTTCTCGATGGGGCCAGGGGAGATGCTCGTCGCGCCTGCAGACGTGCCTCACGGGGTCAAGAATGACGGCGAAGAACGATTGATGGTTCTCACCTTTCTGGCACCGGGTCCTCCATTGAAGTGACTCGTCGGCAAGCTTTGCCGAGGTTTTCGATGGTGATCACAGCCCGAGATATTTTTCTTCAGCACCATTATTTTGAGCATGGTGAGGAATCTCGGGTAGTCAGGAATGCCAGGAACGCTAAATTAGGTGTCCTGACCCTTCCATCCACAGCAAAGGAAATAGAACTGACGAGCCTTACAGGTAGGTCATTCATTTCCTGATCAAGATACATGTTGAAACCCTGTTCCCGGGAAGAGGTGTGCCCTCTCCCCGATCGATCAATTCCCCACCCGTGAGAATCACGGGAGTACTGGAGGTCCAGATCATGAAGACGCTACCCCTCGCCTTCCTGGTTGTTCTGTTGAGTGTGATTTTAAGTTCCGGTTCCCAGGTCATCGCCCAGTGCGAGCCTGGATTGGACTGTAACGCAAATGGAACCGCTGATAGTTGTGATATAGCCGACAACACCAGCAGCGATTGTGATGGAAATGGTGTGCCTGACGAATGTCAGATCGCTCTCATTCCATCGCTGGATTGCAACCAGGACCAGATCCTGGATGCGTGTGAAGGAATCCTTGAGGATCTTCTCACCGTTGCCGCACCAGGTGTGAACTATGGCTCGTCATCCGATATCTCGGGTGACCGTATGGCCATCGGTGCACCGGATGGGACCTCAGCAGGTGTGATCACCGGAGCCGTTTACATGTACCGCAACACCGGATCGCGGTGGGTACAGGAAACGACGATTGTGCCACCCGATTCGACAGCAAGTGCCCTGTTCGGCTGGAGCGTGGCCATCGATGGAGACCTTCTCATCGTTGGATCGCCTGGAGCAACAGGAGGATCACTCGGTCAGGATAGCGGAGCAGCGTACATCTACAGGCACGATGGCACCAACTGGATCTTTGAGGTCAAACTCGAAGCATCCAATGGAGTGTCCAATGACGAGTTCGGGATCTCGGTCGGGGTATCGGGTGAAAGAGCCGTGGTGGGTGCATGGAGAGCATTGACTGGGGTCATGCCCGGGTCTGCATACGTGTTCAGTAACAATGGTTTTTCCTGGAACCAGGACCAGATCTTCGAGTCGAACGATCCTACCCCGGCGAAACGATTTGGTGGGGCAGTTGCGATCGATGGAAATACCATCGCAATCAGTGACCAGAGATCGGATCTCGGTTTCCTTCAGCAAGTCGGTGGCGTGTTCCTCTACACGAGCATTTCTCAGACCAGCTGGCTATTCACTCAGAAGGTCACTGCCCAGGATCCACAAGAAGGAGCCCAGTTTGGTAGATCCCTCGATCTGTCAGGGGATCAACTACTGATCGGAGCCCCGATCACAGATAGTCAAATTGGTGCGGCTTACTTGTTCGATCGTGCCGGGTTCGTGTTCACTCAGAGCCATAAGTTCTCGGTGCCAGCGAGCATTCATGGGCAACTGGGCAACGATGTCGCCATCAGTGGTGAGGTCTTGATTTCTGGTTCTTGGCGGGCAGACGGCAGCACCGGCATGCTGTACTTGCATCAGCCGGATGGAGCGGGTGGTTACACCACAAGCGCCTTCACCCCGACCAATGCCCTTCAGGGAGACCGCTTCGGTTGGAGCGTCGCCGCAGGCGGCCGCTGGGTCGTCGGAACCTCATCTTCCACAGAATTCGCGGTGATCGATCGCATGATCGACGCACCGGATTGCAACTCGAATGGAATTGATGACCCCTGCGATATCTTCCAGGCGATCAGCCAGGACTGTGATCTGGATGGAATTCCAGATGCATGCCAGATTGCTAGCGGGGTTTCTTCTGACTGTGATCTGGACGGGATTCCAGATCATTGTGAGATTGCAGACGGCACCGAGCTCGACTGTAACCTCAACGATGTCATCGATAGTTGTGATATTGCTGGAGCGACCAGCCAGGACTGCAACATCAACGGTATTCCGGATGATTGTGAAGCAGACTGCAACTTGAATAACATCGCAGATGAGTGCGAGTTGAGTTCTGGAGCCGCCACCGACTGCAATGCCAATGGATTCCTTGATTCTTGTGATTTGCAGTTCGGTTTCGCCATCGATTGCAACGCGAATCAGATTCCTGACAGTTGCGACATAGCGAGTGGTACAGCGGTTGATTGCAACAATAACAATGCACTCGATATCTGTGAAATCACCATCGGGATTGCCGATGACTGCAACTTGAATCTGATGATTGACCAGTGCGAACTCGATTCAGGATTGACTGAAGATTGCAATTTCAACTCAGTTCCTGACATCTGCGACATCGCATATGGCCTTTCGATGGACTGTAACGGCAACATGAATCCTGATGAGTGCGAACTGATGACTGGTGCGCAGCAAGACTGCAACCAGAACGGTACCATCGATGACTGCGAGCTGTTGGCCGGATCGTCCTTTGACTGTGATTCAAATGGTGCTCCTGACGAGTGTGATCTCGCAGCTGGTGCACTGGACTGCAATGGAAATGCAATTCCAGACAGTTGCGAAGTGAATGCTGATCCCAACCCTCCGGTGATCTCTGGACTTCCGGTTGAGGTGGTGGTCCTTGCGGACCTGCAAGGGTGTAGCGCCGTGGCGACATGGGATCCGGCGGTAATCACCGATGACTGTGGTATTTCCAGCTCATTCTCAACTCACACCTCTGGCAGCGTCTTCGCTGTGGGTTCGACAGCAGTGCTGGTTTCCGCAACAGACGTCAGCGGAAACACCACTGAACAGTTATTCAATGTCGTCGTTCTCGATGATCAGTTGCCAGTTCTTTCCAATGTTCCGAACAATCTCAGTGTGGAAAATGATCCAGGACTGTGCACAGCACAGGTGATATGGGCGGAGCCGCTGACAGCGGACAACTGTCTCAGTGTCACTCTCGTTTCTGACCACAACTCCGGAGATGCTTTCCCAGTCGGCACGACCCTCGTGACCTACACTGCGACTGACGGTAATGGAAACATCAGCCAAGACGTTTTCGAAGTGACTGTCCAGGATGTGGATCTGCCCTCAATCGTTGGATTGCCTGGCAGCGTGATCGTGAACTCGAACCCAGGACTGTGTACTGCACTCGTTTCCTGGGCTTCACCGAGTATCGTGGACAACTGCCCAGGATCGACCTTCAGTTCCGATCACCAGCCTGGTGATCAGTTCCCGGTAGGAACGACGCAGATCAACTACCTGGCTACCGATGCGAATGGAAACACCTCGGCTGCGACCTTCGACCTGACAGTGGTCGATAACGAGATGCCCATCGTGTCCGGTATTCCGAGTACGGTCTCACTTCCCAATGATCCAGGTAGTTGCGGCGCAACTCATGCATGGGCGAATCCGACCGTAACGGACAACTGTGGTAACCCGGTGATGACTTCTTCGCACAACTCGGGTGATCAGTTCCCGATCGGTTCCACGACCGTCTCCATCCACATCGACGATGGACATGGAAATACCCTCGACTTCGCCTTCGATGTCAATATCACTGACACGGAACTTCCAGTGATCTCAGGAATGCCCGTCAGCATGACACTATCGAACTCTCCAGGTCTGTGCAGTCAGAGCATCGAGTGGGCACTGCCGACTGTTTCCGACAATTGCTCCGGCTCTGAACTGGTGGGAAGCGCACTCTCTGGCAGTTCCTTCCCGGTGGGCGACACTGAAGTGGTCTACACCGCCAATGACATCCATGGAAACATCATCCAGGAGTCGTTCGTCATCACGGTGATCGACGATGAACTGCCGGTTCTGATCGGCGTTCCGTCCAACATGACCGTCGACAGCACTCCGGACGTATGTGGTTCAGTCGTAGCCTGGTCAGATCCCCTGGCCAGTGATAACTGTGGTACTTCTCAGTTCACCACCTCCCATGCTCCGGGTTCTACTTTTGATGTCGGAACCACAATGGTCACCTACGAGGTGGCGGATGTGAACGGAAACCTGGCTACCCAGTCCTTCGATGTGACGGTGTTGGATGTCCAACAGCCAGCCATCGCAGACATGCCGCAGGATATCCTGCTGACCAATGAGCTCGGTTCCTGCACCGCTGCGGCTTCCTGGAATCTGCCGACCGCTTCCGATAACTGCAGTGTCAGCACATTGCTGTCAGATCGCCAATCGGGCGAGCAGTTCGATGTTGGAACTACTTCTGTGACCTACACCGCTACCGATGCCGCTGGTCTTCAGTCCACGGCTTCTTTCTCGGTGATCGTCGAGGATACGGAACTCCCGACCATCGATGGCCTGGTTCCAGCAGTATCCGTCACCAACATTGTAGGAAGTTGCGAGGCTCTCGCGACCTGGACTGCTCCAACCAGCACCGACAACTGTGGATCGCCGACACTGGTCTCCACTCATGAGCCCGGTTGGCTCTTCACTGTGGGTGATACGGTTGTGACCTACACCGCGACCGATCTTCACGGAAATCAGACTTCGGCTCAGATCATGGTTTCGGTGCTCGATGAGGAACTGCCGATCATCTCCGCCGCGCCGGTAGAGATCGCACTTTCCTCCGAGCCGGGACAGTGTTCTGCTGCTGCAACCTGGACAGATCCGACAGTGACCGACAACTGCGAAGTGCAGCTGGTCGAGACCTCTCATCTGTCAGGTACGATTTTCCCGGTGGGAACCACCTTGGTGACCTACACTGCAACGGATATTCATTCCAACAGTTCGCAGCACTCCTTCTCTGTCATCGTTTCTGACATGGAGTTGCCGCAGATCCTCGATCTTCCGGCCACCGTCGAGATCCTCGCTGAGCTGGACATGTGTTCAGCCATGGCGACCTGGGTTGCACCGACCGCTTCGGATAACTGCGAAATGCTCGACCTTCTGAGCAGTCATGCCCCAGGAGATACTTTCCCCGTGGGAACGACTACCGTGACCTTGACTGCGACCGATGTGCATGCCAACAGTGCCACCGCTGCCTTTGACGTGGTGGTCACGGATACTCAAGCGCCATTACTGGTCCAGATGCCTGCAGACATCCAGCTGAACTCCGAAGCGGGACTCTGTTCCGCCTTGGCGAGCTGGATTGATCCTACAGGCGAAGACAACTGTGGTATCGAGGGACTGGCTACCAGTCATCTCTCTGGAACTGCATTCGACGTTGGAACGACTGACGTCATCTTCACCCTGACCGATATCCACGGCAATGAGACGCAAGCGACGATGCTGGTCACCGTGTCCGATGTCGAAGCTCCTCAGATCACCAATCTCCCCGAGCGAACCACCGTTGAGACGGTTGCAGGAACCTGTGAAGGTACAACCTCCTGGATCGACCCCGATACTTCGGATAACTGTGGCGTCGCCAGCCTCGAGACGGATATTGCCAGCGGAGCGATCTTGCCGGTCGGTGAGACGGTCGTGACCTACACCGTCACCGACCTCAGTGGCAACACCAGTAGCCAGAGTTTCATCGTCACCGTGGCGGATCAGGAACTGCCCGAGTTGAGCGGTGTTCCGACCGATATGGTGATTCCGACTGACCTTGAACTTTGCTCTGCAACTGCACCTTGGACTGCGCCAACCGCTCAGGACAACTGCGGAATCGACACTCTTGTAGCCAGCCACCAGCCGGGTGAAGCGCTTCCCAAGGGAGTCACTCAGGTATCGATCACTGCTACGGATATTCACGGTAATGTTCAGACCGAATCTTTCCTCGTCACCGTACATGATGATGAGGATCCAGAGATCGAGAACATGCCTCTCGATATCACCATGACCGCGGAAGCTGGACTTTGCGGAGCGTCAGTTACATGGGTTGCTCCGACTGCCGATGATAACTGCGATAACGTGATCCTGACCTCAACGCATCAGCCCGGTGATTTCTTCGCCGTGGGAATGACAGAGGTCACCTACACCGCCGCGGATGACGATGACAACACCTCGTCGGCTTCCTTCCTCATCACGATTACCGATGATGAGGCTCCAGCGTTGTTGGGTCTGTCTTCTGATCTCAGTCTGCCTGCAGAAGCTGGACTTTGCTCCGCGGCCGCCACATGGGCTGCTCCGACTACCAGTGATAACTGCCAGGTCAGTACTCTCACCTCGTCACACACCCCAGGTGATGTCTTCGTCGTGGGTAGTACAGAGGTGTCCTACACCGTCAGCGATATCCATGGCAACGAGACCACTGCCAGCTTCCTGGTCACCGTCAGTGATCAGCAGGCACCACAGTTCATCGGTCTTCCAGAGCGGGTCACCGTTCCCAGTGAGGCCGGACTGTGCACCGCTATGGTTTCCTGGAGTGCTCCGACTGCCACCGATAACTGTGAAGTTGCGGGAATCACCCTGACTCATGCTTCCGGGGATCAGTTCCCGGTGGGTGATACACAGGTGGATCTGACCGCTACTGACATCCACGGAAATGAGACTCTGACCGGTTTCATCGTCACGGTGGAAGATCTGGAAAGCCCGCTGATCCTCGATACTCCGGCCGATATCGCTCTCGCGAACGATGCGGGATCTTGTGGAGCCGTCGCCAGCTGGATCGACGCCACTGCCACTGATAACTGTGATATCGACACGCTGACCTCGAGTCATACCAGCGGCGACTTCTTCGACGTCGGAACCACCGAGGTGACCATCACCGCGCTCGATATCCATGGCAACTCGTCCAC
>DUAN01000207.1:50426-65805 GCA_012960845.1 Planctomycetota bacterium
AGTCGCAGGGATGACCTCGACCCACATGCCGGGCGATAGCTTCGCAGTGGGAACCACCGAGGTGACCTACACCACCATGGATATCCACGGCAACGAGATCTCCGCGAGCTTCCTCGTCACCGTTATCGACGATCAGCTTCCGACCATCATCGGAATGCCTGCCAGCATGACCCTGGGCACTGAAGTGGGACTCTGTTCCAGCAGTGTCAGCTGGGTTGCGCCGGAATCTGGTGATAACTGTGGCGTTGCTACCCTCACCTCGACGCACCAGCCTGGCGAAGTCTTCCTCGAAGGCGCCACCGAGGTGACATACACCCTGACCGACATCCATGGAAACTCGACCAGTGAATCCTTCACCATCACGGTGGAAGATCTGGAGAGCCCGTTGATCCTCGATACTCCCGCCGATATCGCTCTCGCTAACGATGCGGGATCATGTGGAGCCGTTGCCAGCTGGATCGACGCCACCGCCTCTGATAACTGTGGTATCGACACATTGACCTCGAGTCATGCCAGCGGCGACATCTTCGAAGTGGGAACCACCGAGGTGACCATCACCGCGCTCGATATCCATGGCAACTCGTCTACCTCCTCCTACTCGGTGATCATCACTGACAACGAGGATCCGACGATCTCCTCGATGCCTGCCGACATGGCCCTCACTGCTGAGGGTGATCATTGTGATGCCGTCGTCAGCTGGGTTGCTCCGACCAGCAGTGATAACTGTGAAGTCGCAGGAATGACCTCGACCCACCTGCCAGGAGATATCTTCACAGTGGGAACCACCGAGGTGACCTACACCACCACGGATATCCACGGAAATGAAACCTCCGCCAGCGTCTTTATCACCGTGACCGATGACGAGGCGCCGATGATTTCAGGATTGCCGGCAGACTTCAGCGTCAGTACGGAAGCAGGACTTTGCTCCGCTGCAGCCAGCTGGAGCGAGCCGACCATCTCTGATAACTGCGAAGTCGCTGGATCTACCTCGACCAGTGCCTCCGGAGATACCTTCTCTCTGGGGACCACCGAGGTGACATACAGCGTCACCGATATTCACGGTAACGAGAGCACCGATAGCTTCCTCGTCACAGTGACCGACGACGAGTACCCGGTGATTTTGGGTATTCCAGCTGACATCTCGATTTCTTCCGATCTCGGACTGTGCGGTGCTTCCGTCAGCTGGGTATCGGCAACAACGACAGATAACTGTTCGGTTCAGAATCTCGAAGAGACCCACTTACCGGGAGATTACTTCCCGGTCGGCACCACGCCGGTGACCTATGCTTCCACGGATGCTTCGGGTAACCGCACTCTGGGATCCTTCAATGTGACAGTGATCGATACCGAGGATCCTCAGATCTCTGGACTGCCGACGGGTATCGAGGTTTCCAATGACACCGGTAACTGTGGTGCTGCGGTGACCTGGCCTGCTCCGTCTGCCAGTGACAACTGCGATACAGTGCAACTCGATCTGGACCATGTTAGTGGCGAAGTGTTCCCCGTGGGAATCAGCACGGTCATTGCCACTGCAACTGACCAGTACGGAAACTCGTCTCAGAGCAGTTTCGAAGTGGTGGTCAACGACAACGAGTCGCCACAGATCTTCGGAACTCCGGCGAACATTTCCCTGACCAATGACAGTGGACAGTGTGGAGCGATCGCCAGCTGGACCGCTCCCAGTGCAGCGGATAACTGTGGATCGGTGAGCATTCAGGTTTCTCATGACTCCGGGGATCAATTCCCGGTGGGGCAGACCACGGTGCTCATCCTCGCCACGGACCTGTACGGGAACACCACTACCAGCGTATTCAATGTGCTGGTCGAGGATACCGAGAACCCACAGGTGATCGGAACTCCGTCCAGCATGACGCTCAGCAATGATCCTGGACAGTGTGGCGCAGTGGCTACCTGGGCTGCTCCAAGCTCCACGGACAACTGCTCGGGCCATTCGATCAGTCTCAGTCATCAGTCCGGCGATTCGTTCCCGGTTGGAACCACTCAGGTTCAGGTGACTGCGAAAGATGCAGCCGGCAATGCTTCCAGCACCACCTTTGACGTGACGGTTCTCGATGAAGAAAACCCGACGCTGGAGCCTTCCGCGGATATCACCGAGGGTGCCACAGCCGCGTCCTGCAACAGCGTGATCACCGTGCCTGCGCCCGCAACAGCGGACAACTGCCAGGTGGCCAGTGTTACCAATGATCAGAACGGAACCAGTGATGCGAGTGGTGTATACGAACTCGGAACCACGATCGTCACCTGGACTGTCACCGATATTCACGGCAATGAAGCCAGTGCAAGCCAGTCGATCACTGTCACTGTTGACGAGACCGACTGTAACGCCAACGGACTTCCTGACGTTTGTGAAATCGGCAGCGGTACCGCATTGGATTGCAACACAAATGGTATTCCTGACGAGTGCGAAGTGGATTGTAATGGCAACGGAACTCCGGACGATTGCGATATCGCCTCCGGCGGAAGTCTGGATACCAACAACAATGGAACCCCTGATGAGTGCGAACAGCAGTTCAACCGGGGAGATGCCAATGCCACCGGAACGGTAGATGTCACGGATCCGATTTACATTCTCCAGTACGTCATCGGGACGGGACCTGCTCCCAGTTGCATGGACGCTGGAGATTGCAACGACGACGAATCACTCGACCTGAGTGACGCGATCTACCTGCTTCAGCACTTGTTCATGGCCTCCGCTCCTCCACCTGCCCCTTACGGCAACTGTGGCATTGACCCGGACGGCCAGAGCATCGGCTGCGACTCCTTCTCAATTTGCCCCTGATAACTGAAAGATACTCACCGGACTCATGCTGGGTCCGGTGAGTCAATGATTCCCCCTGGCTAGATGAAAATCTGGCCGCTGACAAAATCAATGCGAGAGCAGTATCTGCAAGTTGCAGTGCCGTTTTCCATCTTGGAGGTTCGATGTCCCCCCGGATCACCTACCTGCTAGCTTTAATTGTGCTTGGAATACTCCATTCGCCGGTCGATCTGTTCGCCCAGTGTCAACCCACCGTTGATTGCAATCAAAATGGTGTTGCTGACCAGTGTGATATCGACCTCGGTACCAGTGATGACTGCAACGGCAATCTGGTTCCCGATGAGTGCGACATCTCCTTTCTGGTCAGTGAGGATTGCAACCTCGACGGGATTCCCGACGAGTGCAATCCGGGAGTGACCGAACTGATTGGGCTTGGGCTCGCATTCGGACAGGGATTTGGTGAATCCATCTCCTCTAGCTCCGAGTTCGCCATCGTCGGAGCACCCCTAGATGATCTTCTGGGCACCGATACGGGTTCAGCCAACATCTTCCGAAGAACCGGAACTCTCTGGATCGAGGAGATGAAACTGTTCGGAGTGGCTTCCACACTGAACGACCGTTTTGGTACGGCAGTCGCTGTCGAAGGCGATCTGGTTGCTGTGGGGGCACCAGGAAAATTACAAGAGCGTGGAGCAGTATTCCTGTTCCGCAGGATCGGTAATGGCTGGTGGAACTACGAGTCCACCATCACTGCGTTTGACTCGCAGCCGGGCTGGTTGTTCGGGAATTCCCTGGATATCGAGGATGGTTCTGTCCTGGTCGGTGCACCGATGAACGGGTTCGCCGGTGGTGCGGGAGCGGTGTACAGTTACTCACTTAATGCTGGACAATGGCTACTGGATGAGAAGATCGAGCACTCCAATGGACTCCCGGGCGACCGCTTTGGTAGTTCGGTGGTACAAGCCGGTGGTCGGATGGCCGTCGGAGCGCCCGGTAGAGATTCTGGTCTGATCGCGAATTCCGGTGCAGCGCTGGTTTTTGAAGAAAGTGCCGGGGTCTGGCTCGAGTCCGCCTTCAAGGAGCCGATGGCACCGCAGCCACTGGGACTGTACGGACTTTCGGTCGCTCTGAACCGCGACCATCTGCTCGTGGGAGCCCCAGGAGAAGATTCTGGAGCGGGCTCTGCGTACATCTACGACCGCCTATCCAGCATGTGGATCAATCCGGAACGGCTCGCGCCCGATGCTACTTCTGCGGGTTCCTTCGGTCTGGATGTGGGACTTAGCATCCGTACCGCAGTGGTCGGTGCTCCGATGGCGGGGATCTCCCAGGGAACGGTCTGTGTTTACAGGTATGAGAGTGGATCCTGGATTGTCCAGGATGGATTCCTTCCTCCTGAATTACAGATGCCAGGTACAGAGTTTGGAAAATCGATCAGTTGTGAAGTTCCGTTCCTTCTCGTCGGTTGTCCCGGAGAACTCTATGGAGATGCAGTTTGGATCTCATCTTTCACCGACTGCAATCTCAACCTGGAAGACGATGTCTGCGATGTGACACAAGGCCTGGAATTGGACTGCAACCTGAACCAGATTCCTGACTCCTGTGAGATCTCCGATGGATCGAAGCAGGACTGTGATGGAAACGGCATTCCAGACGAATGTCAGATCGTCGCCGGGGAACTGATCGACTGTAATCTCAACGGAGTTCCAGACGATTGCGATATTGTGCAGGGATTTTCGCTAGACTGTAATCTGGACTCGATTCCAGACGATTGCCAGGTCAATGCTGACCCTTTCAATCCGGTCATCAGCAACTTGCCTGATCCGATCTCAGTGGTCACGGAGCCTGGCCAGTGCGGAGCAGTCATCACATGGAATCCGCCGGTCGCCACAGACGATTGTGGAATTTCCTCGATCACATCGAGCCGTCAATCGGGCGAGTTCTTCACTCCTGGCCTGACGATTGTTACCTACACTGCGACCGATGTTTCCGGTAACCAGAGTAATGCAATGTTCACGGTCCTCGTCCACGATGAGGAATTGCCAGGAATCAGCGGACTTCAGCCACTGTTCACCGTTCAGGCTCCGATCGGAACCTGCGAGGCTCCCGTCAGTTGGCCAGCACCCACTCCAACTGACAACTGCGGGATCTTCTCGACCTTGGTCGATCACCTGCCCGGTTCCGTCTTCCCGGTTGGAATCACCGCGGTGATTTACACGGTGATGGATGTTCATGGAAATGTTTCTGAGTTTCCTTTCCAGGTCGAGGTTCTCGACAATCACTTTCCAGAGATTCTAGGAATCTCCGGGGATCTATCGGTGGTGTCCGATCCTGGAAGTTGCACCGCTGTAGTCAACTGGACCGAGCCCACGCCTCAGGATGATTGCGTCATCTCCTCGTTTGAATCGACTCATGCCAGTGGAGAAGCATTCCCCATCGGAGTGACCGAAGTGGTATACACCGTCGCTGATTCGAGCGGGTTGACTGCAACGGCTTCCTTCAGCATCTCCGTCATGGATGATCAGGCTCCCACATTCCTCACTGCGCCGGCAGATATCACGATGGGCAATGACCCGGATGACTGCGGAGCTGTCGTCGGGTGGGTCGCTGCCACGACTTCTGATAACTGTGCTATCGCTTCAGTCACCAGTAGTCATCAACCGGGAGATCACTTTCCACTTGGAACGACTCAGGTCGATGTGACCGCGCTCGATGTCAACGGAAATAGCACCAGCCATTCCTTCGCAGTGGTGGTCAACGATACCCAGATGCCGGTTCTCACCGGAGTTCCTGCGGACATCATCCTGAACAATGACGCCGGTCAGTGCTCAGCCACGTACAACTGGCTGCTACCCGAGTTCACTGATAACTGTGGAGTCGCAAGTTTCAACGGCACACATGATTCTGGAACTACTTTCCCCAGCGGCCCGACCACCGTCTCCTACGTCCTGACAGATCTTTCCGGAAACATCCTGGAGAGCTCTTTCGTGGTCACGGTTGAAGATGTTGAGTTGCCAGAGATCAGCGGATTGCCCACCTCATTCTCGGTCGCCAATGATCCGGGGCAGTGTGGTGCAAATGTGAGCTGGGTGCCTCCTGTCGCTTCAGATAACTGCAGCGTGGCAGATTTCGATGCTTCCCATCTTCCGGGAATATTCCTTCCCATTGGAATCACCACCATCCACTACTCGGTGATGGATGGTACCGGGCTGACCACCCTTGCTAGCTTTGAAATCCTCGTCGATGACGAAGAAGCGCCGATGATCAATGGTATGCCGGCAGATCGTACGATCGAGGCTGCTCCAGGTCTTTGCTCGGTCGTACACGATTGGGTAGCACCACTGGCGTCGGATAACTGTACGGTGGTCACCTTCGATGCAACGCATCAACCTGGTGACGCCTTCAGTGTTGGAACCACAGAGGTGGTTTACACTGCGACCGATTCCACGGGAATGGTCACTACCGAGCAATTCCTGATCACTGTGGTCGATACCGAAGCTCCGACCATCATCCGGATTCCAGCGGATATTTCGATTCTGGCAGAGGCTGGAATTTGTTCTGCGGTGGCAGATTGGATCGCGCCCGATTCCCAGGACAACTGCGGAATCGTCAGTTTCTCGATCAGTCATCCATCGGGTACCACATTCCCAACAGGAGACACCCTGGTCTCGATCCTGACCGAGGATTTGCACGGAAATACTGCTCAGGCCTCCTTCACAGTTACGGTACTCGATCAGCAGGAACCGATCCTTAGCCAGATACCCGCTGACATCACGATGGCTGCGGAAACCGGAATCTGTGCTGCAACGGTCACCTGGACCGAGCCTCTCGCTTCTGATAACTGTGCCGTGGCGACCTTTGGCTCCGATCTTTCCAGTGGCCATCAGTTCCCCATCGGAACGCACCCGGTGACCTACTCTGCGATCGATCTCAATGGCAACATCAGTGAGGCATCGTTCCTCGTGACGATCACCGACGACGAGGCCCCTTCGATCGATGGCGTCCTCACAGACGTGGTCATCTCGAACGATCCCGCCATCTGTGGCGCCATTCATGAATGGATCATTCCCGTCATCGCAGACAATTGTGGCCTTTCCTCGAGCACAGCATCTCACCTGCCCGGGGATCTTTTCCCTCATGGTCTCAGCACGGTGGTTTACTCGGTGACGGATGACTCTGGAAACACCACCAGTGCCAGCTTCGATGTGACGGTGGTGGACCTGGAACTGCCGGTCATCAGTGGCATGCCGCTGGACGTGACCCTCGACTCCGATGCCGGAGCCTGTGGAGCGCTGCACAGCTGGATCTTGCCCGAAGCGACCGACAACTGTCAGATTCTGTCCTTCCTCAGCTCCCATGAGTCGGGATCGTTGCTGCCGGTTGGAGTCAATGACATCAGTTACACGGCGCAAGATGCGACCGGTAACCTGATCACCGCTGGATTCAGCGTGACCGTCCTCGATGTGGAAGCACCGATCATCTCGGGTACCTCTCCAGATCTCTTCGTGGCCACTGATAGCGGACTCTGCACCGCCATGGTGAGCTGGATTCCCGAGACCGGTACCGACAACTGCGGAAT
Source organism: Planctomycetota bacterium (assembly GCA_012960845.1). Lineage (GTDB taxonomy): Bacteria > Planctomycetota > UBA8108 > UBA1146 > UBA1146 > QNYK01. Next base: position 57,785 of record DUAN01000207.1, read on the forward strand.
CCTCAGTCACACCTCCAGTCGCTCCACGGGAGACGACTTCGAGGTCGGCACCAGCGTGGTGCAGATCTCGGTGATCGATATTCACGGCAATGAGTCGATCGATTCCTTCTCGGTCACCGTGACCGATCAAGAACTGCCGCAGATCTCCCAGATGCCCGCAGACATCAGCATCACTGCTGAACCATCGATTTGCGGAGCCACGGTGAACTGGATCGAGCCGACCGGATCCGACAATTGCACGATGGCTACGTTCACTTCTTCACTACTTTCGGGCAGTTTCTTCGAGGTCGGTACGACCCCGGTGACTTACTCGGCAGTGGATGTCAGCGGCAACAGCAGTGAGTCGACCTTCCTGGTCACCATCACCGACGACGAAGCACCACAGATTGAAAATGTGCTCGTCGATGTAACCCTGTCGACCGAGTTGGGCCTTTGTGGCGCCACTCATGGCTGGATCATTCCCGCCCTGACCGATAACTGCGGTATCGCTTCGACCAGTGCCAGTCATCCGCCGGGTAGCTTCTTCCCGAAGGGCCAGACCACGGTCAGTTACAGCATCACCGATACTGCAGGACTCACCACCAGTGCCAGCTTCGATGTGACGGTGGTGGACCTGGAACTGCCGGTCATCAGTGGCATGCCGCTGGACGTGACCCTCGACTCCGATGCCGGAGCCTGTGGAGCGCTGCACAGCTGGATCTTGCCCGAGGCGACCGACAACTGTGAAATCAGTTCACTGGTTTCGTCCCATCAGCCTGGAGATTTGTTTCCCATCGGAATCAGCACCGTGACGATCACGACTCAAGATGCGAGTAGCAACATCGCTGCAAGCGCCTTCACCGTGACAGTGATGGACATCGAAAGTCCAGTTCTCAGCGGGTTCCCACCGAGCATCGAGGTCAATACTGATCCGGGTAACTGCACGGCAGTGGTGGATTGGATTCGAGAGATCCCGACCGACAACTGTGGAATCAGTGAACACACATCCAGTCGACTGCCGGGAGATATCTTTGAAATTGGCCTCAACACTGTCGAGGTCTCTGTAACAGACATTCATGGAAATCAGACCGCTCAGCAGTTCACGATCACGGTGATCGATCAAGAGTCACCGGTGATTTCGGGTACTCCTCAGGATGTCTCCATCATCTGTGATGCGGGGCTATGCGGAGCTACGGTGACATGGATTGAACCGACAGCGTCCGACAACTGCCAGACGATTGGTTTGGCTTCTGATGTCGCCAACGGTAGTTTCCTACCCGTGGGATCCCACAACATCAGTTACTCGGTGAGTGATTCTAGCGGTAATGAAGTCATCAGTTCATTCGCGATCACCATCAGCGACACTGAAGCACCACAGATCATCAGTTTTCCAACTGACATGAGTATTGAAACCGATCCGGGTCAGTGTGGCGCAGTGGTGACATGGGCTGAGCCACTGGTCAGCGACAACTGTGGAATCGCCTCGAGCTCTCTCGACCGTCTCAACGGCGAATACTTGGCCAAAGGAGACCATCTGGTTACGGGTCTCTTCGAGGACATTCATGGAAACACGACTACTCAGGCCTTCACCGTCACGGTTGTTGATCTGGAACTTCCCACGATCGTTGGGCTTCCCCTCGATATTTCACTCACCACGCTTCCTGATAATTGTGGAGCCAGTGCCGATTGGACCTCTCCGATCGCACTGGATAACTGCCCGGGGCAGAACCTGGCCGTGAACTTCCCATCTGGATCCTTCTTTGCCGTGGGAATCACGGAGATTCGCTACGTGGCTACCGATTCTTCAGGAAACGTCCTCGAACAAAACTTCAATGTCCTGGTCGTCGATGATCTGGCACCTGTGTTCGACGGAGTGCCTGCAGACATCACTGTCACCACTGACCTCGGAGATTGCTCTGGACAGGTCAGTTGGATTCCAGAAACAGTGAGCGACAACTGCGGAATTCTGGAGCACACTTCGTCTCACATGCCCGGCGACTCCTTCGCAATCGGATCGACCACGGTCGAGATTGCTGTCACTGATCTGCACGGAAATCAGGTGCTGGAAAGTTTCATGGTCACGGTGACCGATGACGAGGCGCCCATAATTGGTTCCTTGCCCGCAGACATCACTGTGACCACCCAGACAGGTGTCTGTGGTTCAGTGGTCACATGGCTGGAGCCCACTGCGGCGGACAACTGTGGAGCGATCAACCTCCAGTCCGATGTGGCCAATGGTAACCTGTTCCCGGTCGGCTCCACTCTTGTCACCTATTCAGTGGAGGACCTCAGTGGTAACACCTCATCGGAGTCGTTCCTGGTGATGGTGACCGAAGATGAACCTCCGGTGATTGTGGGAATGCCTCAGAACATATCGGTCTCAACGGACCCGGGACTCTGCGGTGCCTCGGTCGACTGGATTGCTCCGACGACCACGGATAATTGCCAGGTCGCCAGCCAGACCAGCACTCATCAGCAGGGAGACTTCTTCCCTGTTGGAATGACTACCGTGCTTTACACCTCGACAGATACTGCTGGTAATCAGCACTCTGAATCATTCACCATCGAGGTTCAAGATCAGGAGAATCCTGAATTCACGAATACTCCTGTAGATGCGATCATCTCTGTTGATCCCGGCATGTGTTCAGCAGTCCACCTATGGACCTCCCCGATTCCTGTCGATAACTGCGGAATCGCCAGTCTCTCCTCTGACATCCAGTCGGGACATACCTTCTCCCTTGGATCTACACCTGTCAGTTACTCGACAACAGATTTGAGCGGTAACATCAGTAACTTCAGTTTCACCGTCGAAGTGATCGATGATGAAGAGCCGATCATCAGTGGAGTTCCTTCGCAGGTCCTCGTGAATAATATTCAAGACCAGTGCGGTGCGATTGCTGAATGGGTATCTCCGACTGCCGCGGATAACTGCGAGATGAGTACACTGACCAGCAGTCATACCAGCGGAAGTGATTTCCCAGTGGGAGAAACTACCGTGACGCTGACTGCCACAGATGCTGCTGGAAATTCCAGTATCTCGACATTCCCTGTCTACGTGGTAGATATCCAGATTCCAGTAATCCTCGGTCTCCCCGGTCAGATCGATGTCAACACGGACATCGGAGTTTGCGGTGCGGTCGTCAATTGGGACGAGCCCACTGCAGTGGATAACTGTGCGGTGGATACCCTGGTCACGAACATCGCTTCAGGCAACCTGTTCAACGTTGGATCAACAACGGTGACCTACACGGTCACAGATGTTAATGGCAACACCATGATCAGTAATTGCATCGTCACCGTTGCAGACCATGAACTTCCAGAGTTCGTCAATCCGACTGGTGACATCCTGCTCACCAGTGAGCCAGGTGTTTGTGACGCCCAGGCCTTCTGGTCTGAAATCGTCGTCACCGATGCCTGTGGAGTGGATAGCTTGCTGGGAACACACGCCAGTGGCGATCGTTTCAACGTTGGAACCAGCACGGTCGACTACACCGCAACGGATGCGAATGGAAACATCTCCATCCATTCGTTCCAGGTCATAGTCACCGATGAAGAGTTACCAGTCATCACTGGCACTCCACTCGAGATCTCGGTTGAAACCGATCCCGGTGTCTGCGGTGCAGTGGTGACATGGGCCGCTCCATTGGCATCCGACAACTGTGGTGTGAATAGCTTCGAGAATACACATGACCCGGGAGACCTGTTCCCGGTCGGTGAGACTCTCGTCAGTTACACCGTGCAAGATGTCAATGCGAATCAGGTCACCGAGAGTTTCACTCTGACAGTACTGGACACCGAGTCGCCTCAGATCTCGGGCCTTCCCCAATCGATCCAGGTTTCAACGGACACTGGAAACTGCACCGCAGTGGTGAACTGGATCGAGCCTACCGTGACCGATAACTGCACGGTGATCAGCGTATTGTCCTCGCACTCATCCGGTGATGTGTTCCCGATCGGCGACACATTGGTGACCTACGGCGTGATGGACTCTGCTGGTATCGTGATCCATCAGCCATTCCTCATCACGGTCACGGATGACGAACTTCCGCTGATCAGCAATGTACCCGCTGACATGGTGGTCTCGGTAGACGCCGGTGTCTGCGGTGCTAGCGTTTCATGGGCTTCGCCGATGGCCACTGACAATTGTGGTGTTGCTGACCTGGCTTCTGACCACGAGAACGGGGCTCTGTACCCGGTTGGAACCACGCTGGTCACATACAACTCGACGGATGTTCACGGCAATGTTGGAACGAACTCGTTCAGTATTACCGTTGAAGACCTCGAACTTCCCACGTTGACAGGGCTCCCGCTGCTCATCGAACTCGATGCAGAACTGGATCTCTGTGGAGCTATGGGATCGTGGACGGCTCCGGTGCTCAACGATAACTGCGAGGTCGCAGAAATCACACAGACGCATATGAGCGGAGACTTCTTCCCGGTCGGAAGCACCACAGTGTTGTACACGGTGACAGATTCTGCCGGAAACATGATCACACATGCCATGTCGATCGTCGTGACTGACGTTCAGGCACCCACCATCACTCAGGTCCCATCGGATATGGTGCTCGATACCACACCTGGAGATTGCGGTAGAGTTGCTGCGTGGGCACAGCCGCTGATTTCAGATGCATGTGGAGCATTCACCACGACCTCGACGCACTCCACTGGAGATTTCTTCAATCCGGGTATCACACAGGTGGTGTACACGGCGATTGACCAGGCAGGCAATGTTGCCACAGCAACCTTCAGTGTTCTGGTCACCGATAACGAACTGCCGGTCATCGTTCTGATCCCAGAAGACCAGGTAGTGAGCGCACCCGTTGGAAGTTGTAGTGCTACTGCGAACTGGATTACACCAACAGCGAGTGACAACTGTGGAGTGGCTCAGATAGATCTCAGCATTTCTTCTGGATCCGAGTTTTCCGTAGGAACCACATCTGTGCTCATCACCGCAACTGATACCGGTGGTAATCAGGCGACTGCAGCGTTCCAGATCACGGTGCTCGACCAGGTCGATCCTCAGATCGTTGGAATGCCTGCTGATATGATCCTGTCCTCTGACCTGGATCAATGCGGTGCGACTGTTGATTGGTTAGAGCCGGTCGGAGTCGATGGTTGCAACTTGTTGACCTTTGAATCGAACATGCAACCTGCATCATTCTTCCCGGTGGGAATCACGATTGTGACCTATGTTGCTACTGACGAGAGCGGGAATTCGGTTTCTGCCAGTTTCAGCATCACCATCTTGGATGAAGAGAATCCAATCGTTAGCGCTCCGGTGCCCGTCACCGTCACTGCCCCTGAGGGTAGTTGCTCGGCATATGTGGATGTCCCGGAACTGATCGTCAGTGATCGATGCGGGTCAGTCTCTGTGACCAATGATTACAATGGAACTGCCAACGCTTCGGGTGTCTTCCCGCGTGGAAACACCATGATCAACTGGATGGCCACGGACGATAGCGGAAATCAGTCCACAGCTGTTGGAGTGGTCACTGTCATCGTGGATTCTCCCGATTGCAATTTGAATGGAGTTCCAGATTCTTGCGACATTATCGATGGAATCAGCATCGACTGCAATCAAGACGGTATCCCTGACGAATGCCAGGCGGACTGTGATGGAGACGGAATTCCAAACGACTGTGAAATCGAACTCGGAACTGCATTCGATTGCGATGCAGATGGATACCCCGACGACTGCGCAATCGTCAACGGAGTCGCTGCTGATTGTGATCAAGATGGAGTGATCGACTCTTGCGAGATCCTCGCAGGAATTGAGAGTGATTGTGATCAGAGCGGTATTCTGGACTCTTGCGAACTCAGCACAGGCTCTGCGATGGATTGTAATGGCAACGGACAGATCGATTCCTGTGATATCGCTTCCGCCATCGAGCTCGATTGTGACCTGAACGGAATCGTCGATAGCTGCCAGATTGCCACTGGCGCATCCAGCGATTGCGACCTGGATGGTGTGATCGATTCCTGTGAGGTAGCTGCTGGAGCGGAAGCCGATTGCGATGGCAATGGTTCTCTGGACTCCTGCGATCTGGCTTCGGGTGTCGTCGAGGACTGCAATCAGAACATGGTTCCGGACTCCTGTGATCTAGCCTCTGGAGTTGCAGTCGACTGCAATGCAAATGGCAGTCTTGACATCTGTGATATTGCTTCCGGTATCGCAAACGATTGCGACGGGAACTCGGTTGTCGACAGTTGTGAGATCGCCAGTGGTGCGGCTCCCGATTGCGATTCGAATGGAGCCATCGATTCATGTGATGTTCTCGCCGGTGTTGTCACGGACTGTAATGGCTCCGGTGTACCGGATAGCTGTGAAGTCAGCACTGGTGCGGTCCCGGATTGCAACAACAACGGTATCCCCGATTCCTGTGACATCGCCTCAGGAGGTGTGGACTGCAACCAGAGCGGAGTACTCGACAGTTGCGAAATCGCCTCGGGCGAGCTCCCGGACTGCAATCAGAATGGCGCACTGGATACCTGTGATATCGCTTCAGGAATCGCTGAAGATTGTGATCAGAGCGGAATACCCGACAACTGTGAGATTTCTACCAATCAGGTGGCCGACTGTAACAGCAATGGTATTCCAGATAGTTGCGACCTCTCCAGTGGTGTCGAACAGGATTGCGATGGTTCTGGGGTTCCAGACAGTTGCGAGGTGCAATCTGGCACCACGTCCGATTGCAACCTGAACGGTGTTCCAGACTCCTGCGATATCGCAAGTGGTGTCTGGTCTGATTGTGACCTGGATGGAGTCATCGACACTTGCGAGATTGAACAGGGTACCGAGCAGGACTGCAACGCGACGGGTATCCCCGATAGTTGTGAGATCTTCTCCGGCGATGCGAATGATTGCGATGGAAATCTGATACCAGATTCATGCGATCTGATTGAAGGCACCCTGCAAGACTGCAACGGAAATGGACAGCCCGATGAATGTGAAGTTGCCGCAGGAACCGTTGAGGATTGCAATGGAAATGGGATCCCGGACAGCTGCGACCTCTCTAACGGAATTGAAATCGATGAGGACCTGAACGGCATTCCTGATTCTTGCCAGCTGAACTTCCGCAGGGGAGATGGTAACAACGATGGCATCGTCAATATTGCTGACGGCGTGTTCCTGCTGACGAATCTCTTCGCAGGAGGTAGTAATCCGACCTGTGACGATGCTGCTGACGCAAATGACGACGGCAACATCGATGTCTCGGACATCATCTCGATACTTGGTTTCCAGTTCAATGGAAGCAGTCCTCCGCCACCGCCATTTGTGAACTGTGGGGTGGATCCAACCGTCAACGATGGGCTGGGCTGTATCCTCTACAGCGCATGCCCCTGATAGAAGAGCAGGGGGCTCAGAGGCGTCGGAAGGCCGGTTCTAGCAGGGCCACTTCCGGCGCCTCGCCTTTGATGGGTCTCGCTGGGGAGTGAGCAGCAGGAGGCTGTTGCCGCCGCTGGCTTCTCTCGGTGAGCGGTAGTTTCATCCCTCGGTTGTATTCGACATCTCCGCTAATGTTACTAATGGGATTTTATTTACAAATACATACTCCTTGGTACCTGACTATCCATAACCCCATTAATAACAGGATGATACGGATCGTTGAGATTGTTCGGTATTAACGAGAATGCTCTGTTGTTAATCCACTGGGGTCGGTATAAATACGGAGAGATAGAAAATATGACGGATCAGAGTTGAGGTGTTCTCGAGATCGTCGGAAGGTCGAAAATGATCTTTCGCATCTCCAAATCGCACCAATCTCTCGTCTTAACTTTATGGGTTTGGGGTCTGTGTATTCGCACATTGCGAATCGCTCACCGAATTGTCGGTAGACCCTGCAGATCGGTAATCCGATCTTGAAGGGAGTGGGAGAATTCCCATGCGCACTATACTTCTGGCCTGGATGGCCGCAACAGTATTGCTCTGTACACCTGTTATGCAGGCTCAATGTGAACCGGGGCTCGATTGCAACGGCAACGGACAACTGGATGAATGCGATCTGATTCAAGGGCTCAGCGCGGATTGTAATGGCAATAGC
>DUAN01000208.1 GCA_012960845.1 Planctomycetota bacterium
GACGCGAGTGGATTGCGGATCTCATGGGCCAGTCCAAGGGCCAATTCTTCCAGTGCTTCCAGGTGTTGGAGCCGGGCTTCCGCCTCGATTGCCCGCAGTTCGGAGCTGCGATCGGTGAACACTGCCACTCGCAATCCTCCGTCGATCACCGTGGTTCGCACCTGGAAACTCTTCTTCAGTCCGACTCTGGAAGACCACTCGATGCAGTGACCGAAATGACCCGACTGGCTGAAGGCGAGGCGCAACTCTTCATCCGTGGATCTACGCAGAAGTTCTGAAAGTGGCTCTCCTCGCCAATCATCTCCCTCGGGAAACTCGAGCAAGGTTCGGGCGGCGGGGTTGGTTCGGATCACACGCCCCTTCAGATCGGTGACGATGATTCCCTCCTCGAGAGCATGAACGATTCGATCATGCTCCTCTTCGAGAACCCTCCATCGATGTGTCAATCGGCCACTCAATATGGCGACTCCGTGCAAGGCCAGTGCCATCGCCATCCACGACGCTGCCCCCTGACTGATGGTCTCCGCATCCGGTGTCTGGGCGATCACGATGGTGGCGGATGCCAGCACCAGAGAAGCCACAGTGGCTCGTAGTACTCCGGCACGGGTCCCTCGTCTCGCTCCGGTGATGACGATGACCACCGGTAGCAAGGGGGCAAAGGGTGAGGCGACTCCGCCGGTGATCGACACCAGAGCCAGGGAGGCGATCAGGTCTACCGTTTCCTGGCGCAATCTCATCTCGGGGAAGAGAAGAGTCAGAATCGCACAAGTGGCCCAACCGAACAGGACCAACGACAGCAACCAACCGCCACTACCGGTCGGCAGCATCGCCGTCAAGCCAAATGCCATCATCGGGATACCCGCATGGATGACGATGTTCAGTGGTCGTTCCTGTGACATTTCTCTACTCCCGGTCGAGGTCTTACTTCCCCATGTTTCCAATCATTCCAAGCAGCGGCAAGAACATCGCAATGACCATCGATCCGACGACGGCGCCCATGATGCAAATCAAGAAAGGCTCGATGAGCGAGGTCAGTTGCTTGACTGTCGCGCGAACTTCTCGGTCGTAGAACTGGGATACTTTCTCGAGAAGTTGTTCGAGAGACCCAGATCGTTCACCGATGCTGATCATGCGAGTGACCATCGCAGGAAACTGTTTCGACCTTGCCAGGGGAATTCCCAGGCTCTCTCCCTGGCGTACGGATTCGGCAGCCTCCTGGATCGCACGGGCATAATGAACGTTTCCGATGGTCGAACCGACGATCTCAAGAGCTCCCAGAATGGGAACTCCACTGCGGATCAGTGTTGCAAAGGTCCCACTGAATCGAGATAGGGCCGTTTTCTGGATCAACGGACCAAAAACTGGGATTCTGAGGAGCACCCAGTCTCTGACATAGATCCCCTTTGATGTTCGAACGGCTGCCTTGTAGGCAGCAAACATTCCACCGATTGCGCCGGCGATCAGGAACCACTTGGAAGAGACCATGTCGCTGAGGGACATCATGAAAACGGTCAATTTCGGCATCTCTTGATTGAGGCCGTCGAACATCGTCTTGAACATCGGGAGCACAAAAACCAGCATCCCGACACTGATGAACAGGATGATGAAGAGGCTCACCACTGGATAGGTCATTGCGGATTTGATCTCACCCTTGAGTTCCTCCGCCTCTTCCATGTGGGTCGCAAGGCGCTCGAGCACATTATCGAGTTGCCCGCTGACCTCTCCGGCCCGAACCATGTTGACGAAGATGTCATTGAAAACTTTACTGTGACGACTCAACGCGTTAGAGAAGTCTTTTCCCTGCCTCACTTCGGCAGCCACATCGCCGATCACACTCTTCATGGTTTCGTTTTCAGCCTGCTCCTCGATCACTTCGAGAGCTTCAACCAGTGGAATCCCGGCCTGGAACATGGTGGCCAATTGCCTCACCACCGGAACCAGGTCCTTACGGCTGACTCTGGGCTTGAAGAAGGAGATCTCGGTGGAGCCGAATCCTGAGAAGGATACCTTGAACTTGCTCTTCTTCTTTCCAGTGCCTCCTTTACCGATGGAGGTCACCGTGAGTCCACGGCGGCGCAATTCCTCGATCGC
>DUAN01000209.1:0-5226 GCA_012960845.1 Planctomycetota bacterium
GGGCTATGCAGCTTGTAGGTGTAGTTTTCGATTCGATAACTGCTGACATCTTCCAGGGTGGATCGATCCATCGGCAGGGTGAAGGTGATCTTGTAGCCATCGCGGGTACTGCGACAGGTCAGCACCTCACACGGCATCTCGCCGGTCCAGCGCAGGTACTCGAGTCCTTCCGATTTCTTCCCGACCGAACCCCAGCCACGAGATGTCTGCCCCACCAGCATCACGTTTTCGTCACCCCAGGCGAGGCGTAACGCACCACAGGAGAGCCCTTCGCGAAAACGCATCGCCGCACCCTGCCACACCCCATCGACCTGCTCCAGATCGACCCGCATCACCGACGCGTGGTGTTGATCGGCGACAAACAGTTGATCCTGGAAGGGACCAAAATCACCGCCGGTGGTGTCCCACAGCATCCCTGCGGCGCTCTTTCCCATCTTGTTATAGGGAAACCAGATGGCCGGCAACTTGAGGTCGGGGATCTTCTTCTTCGCCTCGACATAGGTCAGTCCATCGGGAGTCTTGCCGGGATACTCCATACGACTGCCGGGCAGCTTCGCCGATTCCACGCCCCAGGTATGGCCGAAGTAATCGCCTTCCTCGATGTGGCACAACTTGTTGGTGCCGCACCACTCGCCCTGGTTGTCGGTGTAGAAGACATCGCCCCACGGAGCGATCTCGAGTCCTGCCGGTGAACGAAGGCCACCGGCCATCGGTACCATCTTGCCATCGTCGCCGATGCGCATCGCCCAGCCTCGCCAGTCCATCTTGCCGAACGGTTCATCGCCGAAGGGTCGATTGAGAGTGAGCCAGAAGTTGCCATCCTTGTCGATTCTCGGACCGAAGGCGTACTCGTGATAATTGCCGCTGATGGTCCAGTCATCGCAGAGTGTCTCGAGGACATCCGCTCGGCCATCGCCATCTTCATCGCGCAGGCGACTCAGCTCGCCACGTTGCACGCAGTGAAGCCAATCATCCTTCCACAGCAAACCGAGAGGCTCCTGCAAACCATCGCTGAAGAGGGTGAAGCGCGGAGACTGGCCGTAGGCATCTTCGATCTTCCAGATATCACCGCGGCGAGTACTGGCGTAGACCTCTCCGGGCCCGGGGCCCACTGCCAGTCCGCCCACCTCCAGTACGATCCCCGAGGGCACCGGGATGTTGACCGCCTGGTAGTAGTCCGCCTCTCGAGCGGCCTTCGGAATGGTTGAATCCACAGCGCCCTCGACGGTCGCCAGCGGTCCACTCAGTGTCATCATGTGTGTCATCAGTAGTAGCGTGATCATCACCACCGCACCTCCACTTCGACCTCGGCCCCGGCTCGGGTCACCGATGCTCTCAATTCCATCATGCCATCGACTTCCACCACGGCGGCCGAGAGTCCTCGCACTGCGAGGGTCATCCCCTCCCGGGTGATCCACGCATCATCCCCCGCCGGGGAAATCTGTTTTGATCGGGCAAATCGCATCGCCAGGTTGCGTGGCACGGTATCTCCCTCGAAGCGGAAGATTCTCCGCAGATGAACTCCATCGGCAGCCACCAACGGCACCACCGACTCGGTTATCTCAACCCCACCGGGACCGGAGATACGGAAGACCGGCCTGCGCTCGGCATCTCTTCGATGGCCGCGATATCGCCAGCCCTGATCTCGAACCGGATCATCGGGCCACTTCGCATCTCTCTGGTGGATGATGGCGACCGGAAGCCCCGGCGCAAAGTCGATGACATCGGTCCCCGCAGGAGATTCCAGCGATCCCGCGCGCGCCACCCAGGTGCCCTTGACGTTGATGAAGTCACCTCGCCACGCTTTGCCCAGTCGAACATTTTCCATGTCGTAGGCGATGCTGATTCGATCGGGATAACCCACCGCAACGACCCTGCCACTGAGACCACGCATGAAGACACCGACCATCGTCGGTTCCTCGGCGGTGGGTTGCAGATCAAAATCACTACGGTTGATGATCAAGCCCTTGGGGAACGGGGCCGCCGAACCCGCTGCGAGGTAGGTCCAGAGTGCATCGACCTGGGCATCGGAATCACCCCCCAGGAGATCGGGAAACAGACTCACATCGTCGAACCAGAAGGTCGGCATCCGGGTATCGGGGCGCTTCGATTGGGGATCTATCATGTACTCGTGGAACCAGCGCGGTTGCAGCCTCGCACCCATCACTGCCAGATCATAGGCGGGTTCACCGAGAGAGTCGTGTCCTGCAAACTTGTGGCAATCGATGCACCTGAATCCGTCCGTGCCGGTGAGTTGATGGCCGACCTTGCGCGACTCGAGGCTGAATGCTGGAACCAACGGTGCGGATGGCGGTTCGTTATCGCCAGCGAAGATGGCGCGAGTCACTTCCTCTGCAAGCGCGGCCGGATAGCTGGGCATCCGACTGACCACGTAGGGCCGCACCTTCAGCCCCTCGGCGATGGTCTGGTGCAGAACATCATACTTCAGCTTCGTGCCCACCCCGGTCAACAGTGGCGGCAGACGCCCTTCATCTCCCAGTTCTGCGGTGCCGAGAAAAGTCTTGTTCTTCTCGGCGTTCGGTCCACCTCGGCCATTTCTTTGGTGACAACTGATACAACCCGCGTCGTCGATGAGTAACTCAGCATGAGCACCAGGCTCGAGCGCCATCTCGAACTCGACGGACCCGATCAATGCGATCAAGTTCTGGATCATCTCACCATCGAAATTGTATGCAGGGCTTCCAATCGGAGGATCTGTCGAGAGACACCCGACAGGTTCTGCTCGGAGTTGATTCCAGGGTTTCTGGATCGGGGTTGCCTTCGGCTCATGGCAAGCATTGCAGCCGTATGTGGAATAGGCCTGACCGCCTCGGATGATGCGCCCCGGTTCCAGCTGAAAGGGTGGTTCCACCGGCAATGCAACACTGGATCGGGTTCGTAATTCTGCCGGCTTGAACTCGCGCTCTTGATCGATACCTGGACCCGACCAGCGGACGATGATGGATTCTCCACCACCATGCTCAAAAACCCTCGCATCAATTCCGTGCCAGCCATGGGTCAGTTCGATACTTCCGGTCTTCGTCGTGGGCCCATGAACACCATCGTTGTCGACCACCAGAACTCCGTCGATCCACAGTTTTGAACCATCATCGCTACGCAGCGAGAACTGATACTGGCCCGCTCGAGACACCAGAAACTCGCCGACAAAACGGATACCGAAGTTGTCCTGTCTCGGCTTCGGGTCGACCGAGATCTTTTCGGCGTAACCACTCGACACCAGTTCGCCATCGATGATCTTTTCACAATTCGCGAAAGTTCCCAGGTAAGCCTCGTATTGCAGGCCAGGAATCACATCGATGAAGGGATCGCCGTTGCTATCGGTGGCCTGATCGCGAATCAGGTACGTGGCGATGGCAGCAGCTTCGGTCGGCTCCATCACGATCTGCGGCATTCTCCCGGAACGATGGATGGCATGAGATTGTTGTAATTCCTCGGCCAGAGCGGTCTTGGTAGTTCTACGCACCATCCGTGCCGACAGCGCCGATCCGTCGTGACAGGCGGCACATCCGATGGTGTCAAATAACCGTTTTCCCACATCCACATCGGCACCGTTGAACTGTACCGGGCTCCAGTCACCCGGCCCGTGATCTCGCGCGATGAGGAAATGCGAGATGTTTGTCGCCACCTCGCGTCGCTGATCCTCGGGTAGCGCGGCCAGTGCATGCGGCATACGAGTGCCTGGCTCATCGGTCGCAGGATCGGAGATCCAGTCGATCAGCCAATCGGGCCGAAGTCGTAATCCAGCGCCATCGAGGAGCGGTGGAGGAACCGACCGTAACCAGTGGGACCATTCCCCCTCGGCCTCATGGCATTGCAGACACGCACCATCTCGCACGGCACGAATCGCCGATTCGTATCCTTCATCCTGGGAATGCACCTGGCCAGAGCCAGAGAGCAACAGCACCAGTGTCATCAGCAGGTAAATAGGCTTTCTCGAAAACAACTTCACTCCTCCCGGCGGCCGAAGGGCCACGGATAAGATCGTCAACGAGAGGAGAGAGGGAGTCAACGAGGCGACCGAAGGGGGTCGATCGTCGACCCGGGGAGGTGGCATGGTGATTCCCGTCGGAGTACTCCCCTCTTTCACGCTGCAAGCGAAGGGAAGAGGAGCCCAGATGCGAACCGGAAAGACCCCTTCTCGCCCCCCCCGTTTGTGCTTCCAGATCTGGTCGATGGCACTGGTACTGCTGATCTCCTCCGATCCAGAGATCTCCGCCGGGACCCGCCCGGCTGGCTGGAGACCGGGACCAAACGCCGAAATACCTCATCCTGGCGACCCGATGGCGGCCCCGTCGATCGATGGTGCACTCGACCACGAGGGCCGGTGGGGACCGCAGATTCGGCTGCGCCAGGCGAAGTCACGACACTGCACGACCATCCTGGCGGCTCGATGCGGTGTCCGTTTCGACCCCGAGAATGGTGGATCTGCCGCTCGCGCGGCATTACTGGCCAGCTGCCATCTTCTCTCCGATTCAGATCCTCATCTCGGGACCATCTACGCGTGGCCAGAAATCGGCTCCAACGATGGAGTCATCTGGATTCACCATCTCGACTCCGACCTGCCCCGGCTGCTGAATCGGCTGGATAGATTGCTCCGCGGCACACCAGCACCGATCGAGACGCGTCGTGCCATCGATCAACTGGCTGAACTCTCGGTCGACAACAACAACCCGTGCGCATGCATCTCTCGATGTTGCTGTCGCCCTCATCAGAGAATCCTTCACCGGATGGTGGAAGCGATCGATCCACTTCCTCGAGCGACACGCCGAAGCGGTTGTCCTCGAAGAGCAGCACTACTTCGACCAGACATCGTCGATCAGTGGCGTAAGGAACACATCGATGGCGGATCTACCGTGGTAGTGTTTGAATGCGCTGAAAATCTGAACAATGCAGCAGTTCGAACTGCACTCGGAAAGGAGATCCAGAGCCACCTGCACGCCAATCCGATCCGATTCAGGCCAGCAGTGATCGACCGAAAGGATTTTCTCAGGCCGTGTCGAACCATCGTTTCTCCTCCGACCATCTGTATCGATGCGATTCCCGCAGAATCGGAGAGAATCGTGGCCGGCTGGATTGCGGATACGGCGAGTCCCATCTCTGCGGTGGGACCACTCGAACCTCGCGTGGAGCTGTGGAACGAGACGATTCACCCGGGAGAGACCGCTTCCATCGCTTTGCTTCGGCTTCTTGCGAGACGCGTCGATC
>DUAN01000209.1:5282-12328 GCA_012960845.1 Planctomycetota bacterium
TGACCTCGGTTCAGCAGGCGTTGATGATCCTGCGCAGCGATGATCCTGCAGTCCGCACCCGTCTCCCCCGTCAGCGACGCAGTGCACCGGTCATCACGGTTCTTCGGCGGCAGCAGGATGATTGAGGGGTCGATGGCCTTGTTGCGGATGAGTGGCGAGCAGTGGATCCGGCAAGCGGACCCGACGTCGGTGGCACCTCTCGAGACCCCTGATTATCTTGGCGAGAAGAGATAAATCAGCAAGAACAGCCTCGTATTGGCCTATTGCTGCCTCTGGCAAGACTCTGCCACGAGCGCCTGACCCACTCCCGCAGGAGAGTCGAATCGAATCCTACAGGCGATTCGATACACTGGTGACTGGAGATCTTGCTCGACAGTGATCCCGTCGTCGGCACGATTCTTCGTCGACTGCAGGATGATTGAGGCGTCGATGAGAGTCGTATCGATCGGAGGGTTCAGATGCCATCCATCGTTACAGCAATCCCGGAGAGGAAATCGATTCGATGATCACCATCGTGCTGAGCCTGATGCTGCTGATCCCATCGATGACGGAGAGCCATCCGATCCCCTCCGACGATCCGCCGCAACCTGCCGGCGATCGACTTCGCCAGGTGTGGTACCCGCTCGAGAATGGAATGGAAGTGGGGCTATTACCGCTTCCTTCACGGTTGCCCGTCGCTTCGCAAGAGGTCTCCATCATCACCGCCTGGAAGGTGGGAGCCGATCATGATCCGGTCGGGCTATCGGGAAGAACCCATCTGGCTGCCCAGTACCTGGCATCCCAGTACCTGACCACGAACGGGAATTCGGCCACCGGACATCCAGCAGAAGTCCAGGCGGGCAGTCATCAGACCTGGATCATCGAAAAGGTCGCCCCTGCGCAACTGTCGCAAAGCATCGAGGCCATCGTCAATACCTTCGACAGCCAGCAAGTCGATGAATCCAGACTCCAGCGATGTCGCGACCAGATCCGCTCCCTCGATCGAAGCGGAGCCGAAGGGGACGCCGATCGGTTGAGCCGATTGATCCTCGATGCACTCGATCCACTCGCCTCCGGCGCGAGAGGACTCGATACACTCGATCAGATCAGTGCCCAGCAGATCGGCACCTTCCTCGCTCGAACCTACCATCCGGGAACGGTTCGCATCGTCATCTGCGGACCCTACGATCCAGCACCCATCATCCAGATGATGAAGGAATCACTCGCGACGATCGACGCCGGAGAAGAACTGATCACCCCACCGGCCCTGGCCACCACTCCCGGTGAACTCGACCCCATCGCCACCACCGTGACAGATCACGGGATGGTCGCATGTGGTTGGCGAGTACCACGCCCCGGAACCCTCGAATCGTTACCACTTGGATTGTTCGTTCCGAGGTTGCGAAGAGCACTGGAAGCGGAAAAGGGTAGCTGCTCGTGGAATCCGATCCTCGAGCCGGAGATCGTCATCATCCGCCAACCGATCGTTCCGTCACCCAGTACCGCGGAACAACGCATCTCACGCGCAATAAATCAACTGAAGGGCGCAGTTTCCTACGCGCTCGACCAGCCGGTCTCCGGTGAGCTCTTGATGCAATCTCGCAGTGGTACTGCCATTCTTCTGGGTGCATACAGGGTCCATGATCCGACGTCGATGATCGACCCCTACCCCGCTGCAGAAGCGTTGATGCTGAGACGTGTCTTCGACATGAATGAGTCCCAGCTCCGCAATAACTTCGGTCGCATGGCCGAAGATCAGCTGAAGAAACTGAAGATGGATCACATCCAGAAGGATCAAACGGTGACCGGGATCCTCACCCCTTGACCGAGCAGTGGCGGCTTCGAGATGGAGACGATCGAGGAGCGACAGCGGTTACCGACCAGCCTCATCGACCAGCCTCATCGACCAGCCTCATCGACCAGCCTCATCGACTCAGTGCCGCCAGACTTCCGACCAGGTCAAAGTCTCCCGCCAACGCATCTTCCGGGGAGGCGCAACGCCAGCCCTGTCGAAGATCGACCAGTTTAGGATTCTCTCCCACTCGATATCGCCTCACCACTTCACCGATCTTCGAGTCTGCTTTCATCAACTCTCGTGCCTGTTGATACACACCCGACTCCCCCGCGGGTGATTGGCCGAGAGGGCGAGGCACGACATCGATTCGCGCATGGAGGCGACGGTCATTTCGACTCTCCTCCGGCCGTTCAAGTTCGTGGATTCCGGCCAGCGGCTCCAGCAATGAATAGGCAGCAAAACCGGTCACGGCGGCCATCCAGGTGCCTTCCGGTTCTTCCACTGCCGATGAGATGTCGAACTCGAGCAGGGTCATGTTTCTCTTCTTCGCCCAGGTCTTGACCATTTCAACGACCTGTTGCGACCACTGGGCCCCATCCTTTGCCGATTCTCGATCTCGCTGGACCGGACGGATCCGGATGAAGGCATCTTGCGGCAATTCGTCATCCAGTACCTGTAGGGCGCTCTTGAGCAGGTGAATCTGCATCGCGAGCCGACGAATCAGCTCGGGAGGATATCGATCTCTGGAATTCTCTGCGTCACCTCCGAGGCGATCGAGCAACGACCGTGCAGTACAGGTACCGGAATCGATACGGTCCCTCAGTTCTGACGAAGCCAGCACCGGCAGTCGATCATTGGAGTTCCAGAAGTCTGCGGCAGACATCCGTTCGAGGTCCTCTTTCTTGGCAGATTTCCACGAAGCCGACTCGATCCGGCCTTCCAGCTCCTCGACCCGGTCAGCGAGAATCAGTACCTCTTCCAGTCGTCCCGAACCACGCAATGCAACTCTCGCCACGGCCTCGGCGCCGATGCGAAGGTCGCCACTGGTGATATCCACCGGAGACAGTTCCGCTTCCTGCTCCTCCGGATCCGGCACATCAGGATCGACAAAATCGACCTCGATCTTTTCTCCGTTACTACGCACGAACAGGAACTGATCTTCTTTCGGGATGTCGTGGAGCAACATCTCATGCGCGATGGGCGTCAGTGCGTGTTTTTCCACCGCACGGCGGAGCGGACGCGCCCCTAGTTGTGAGGTCAATCCCCGCGACAGCAGGAAATCGATCGCGGACTCTTCCCATTCCACTGCCCACGGTCGATCGCGCAGCCCACGTCGCGACAGAACTCTCTTCAGTTCCATTTCCAGCAGCGCACGTTGTTCCGAACGAGAGAAGGGACGAAAGGTCACCACGTGATCGATTCGATTGAGAAACTCCGGTCGAAAGGTCTCGCGCAGGGCTCTCTCGTAGAGGTTTTCCTTGCCCGAGTCTGGATTGAATCCAAATGCCCCCTGCGCAGCTTCTCTCGCCCCAACATTGCTGGTCATGATGAAGACCACATGACGGAGATCGACTGTTTGTCCGCGGGTATCCGTCATCCGTGCGTCATCAAAGGCTTGCAAGAACATGTCCCACACCTGCGGATGGGCCTTTTCGAACTCATCGAGAAGTACCACACAAAACGGCTGCCGACGGATGGCATCCAGCAGACTGTGATGCGACCCGTGGTGGCCATCATCGGGTGATCCAACCAGCCTCCCCAGGTCTCCTGCAGTCTGCAGCTCGCTCATATCGATGCGCTCGAGCCGCTCCTTCGATCCAAACAGGTACTCGGCAAGCACCTTGGCGCTCTCTGTCTTGCCCGTTCCTGTCGGTCCGGCAAAGAAGAACACGCCAAGTGGCCGTCCCGGATCGGTGAGACCCGCCTTGAGCAAGGTGATCCTGTCCGCCATGCATTGGATCGCCTCATCCTGACCAATGATTCTCTCCCGAAAGAAAGACATCACCTGACCAGGATCCAGCATCTCTTCATCATCGACGATCACACTGGGCATTCCTGAGCGTTCGGTAATCGCGCTCACCGCATCGGAATACAATATCTTCGATTCCCCTGCCTGCCGCTTTCTTTCCATGATCGACTTGAACAGATCAAAAGAAGATCCAAAAACAGCCTGAGATGTGAGGTACTGCTGAGACAGGGTGACGATCTTCTTGAGAATGTCATCGGTAACTTCAATCTTCGTGTCCTTGTAATTGCAGTGCTGTCTCACCAGGACTTTCAGCCCCTCCACTGTCTCATCGATTCCTGGTGCTTTGACCTCGACCAGATCGAACGCCGTTCTGATCACTCGGTTCTTGCGCAGCAGCGTCTCGATTTCGGCACCTTCTACAATTCCAACGGTGATCAATCTCTTCTTTCGGATCTCTATGATCATCCGATCGAGCAGGCTGACGGGGTTATTCATGTGTCGCCCCGCTGACTCCATCTCGATGAAATCAGGAATGAAGAGGATGGTTTTCTTGGCAGAAAGCTGATTGACCAGCCCGGTCCAGCGTTCTTCCAGCTGACCTACATACATCATCCCTGCGACCAGCTCCTGAGCGGACGCTTCGACGATGCTCCAGCCATCTGCCGCCAGGTCGGCGAGAATCTTGCGGATCAAAGTTTCCTTGCCTGAGCCTCTGGGCCCGACCAGCAACAGCGACCTGGGCGCATCTTCTTCAAGCCGCTTGAGGATCCCATCCTTGTACTCCTTGAACCCCGGCAGTTCGATACACTCCTTCTGGTGCTTCTCGATTTCGTCGGTAGTCCAGGGACTCGTCACCGAGTTCAAGGTCGATTCCTTGCCTTCATTCATCTGATCACTCAACTCTCTCAGGAAATCGTCGTCCAGAAATGTAGCCAGCATCGTCAATGCTGGACCTGAATCTGCGTTCCATGACTGGATCCACTCTGCGACAATTTTCGCTTCTGTTTCTGGAGGAGACCTTCGGTAAACCACGTCCAGGAGTTCGCCGATGATCTGGCGTATTCCCTCATCGGAAGGCCAGGGGAACAACTTCAGACACTCACTCAGCGTGATGCTGGGATCACGAATCAAGATCGCTCTCACCGCGAGTTGATCCCATATCACCGGTGTGTGTTCCGTGAGGACCAGGCCTATCAGTTCGGCATCTCCACGATCAGGATCTGCCAGAATCAGCATTGCGGATGCAGAGGATTCAAAGTTGTCATAATCACTCGCAATGTTGATCAGTACCTCATCGGAATGATTCGCTTCCTTCATCTCCTGGAGCAACGATTCTGGAACTGACACTCCATGAGCCTCTACCCTCGGTACTTCTCGCTCTTCCGATTCCTGCTCTTCTGTTTCCTGCTCGACGGCATCATCAGGCTGCTGGACGAGAACATCAGATCTGAAAATAGAGACATAGAGGAATATCGATCCCCCTCCAAGGTAGACCAGAATGTTGAGCACCTGTTGCCCCATCGACCAGAGTGTCGGGTTGGGGGCAGCGTCGACAGGAGGGGTGAAGATCCACTCCCTCAGTGATTCACCACCAATTGCCAGGAGGGCCACCCCCAGCAAGAACAGGAACATGGTTTTGGTGATCAACATCTGGGCGACCATTTCTTCTGGTGATTCGAGGGGACGGAGTTCCCAGAACTCTCATCTGTGCACTCGAAGTTGAGTGAAGTGAAGGAAAGGCCGATTTCCTTCATGGTATGGATCATGCCACATCCACAACAAATTATCGTGCACTGCCTCAAATGCACTCCAGCCCCCTGGCATGGGCGAGTAATCGCACCGGCGAGATGACCTTCTGGACTCCCAACAAACTTTCCCAACGCAGGACGCATCCCGGATTTCCGCTGATTATTTGATCTGCTTTTGCGGATACGAAGCGATCGCGAGCCACCTCACCGATCGAGCGCGAGAGTTGGTGCCGACGAAGCATGTACATTCCGGCAGCTCCACAGCAATGCTCTGGCGCAGGTAACTGAATCTGTTCTTCCAGGCAGTTCTCGAGCAATTCTGTTCCTTCATCGAAATCGAGTGATGAATGCTGCTGGTGGCAAGCCAGTGAGAGGACAGATCTTCCCGGCAGTTTCTGTTGGATGTTGAAGTTTCCTCCTCGTGCTAACAGTGTCGCAGTGTCGGTGATAAATCCGGGTTCATGACCGCTGGTGGAATTCAAATGTGCAGCACAACCGGCAGATTCGATGACCACATGATCCACTCCCCCAGCTGCCAGGTCTCTCCAGCGCAGACGCATATGATCTCGCGATTCTTCGACCATGCCTGCATGATGATGTAATGCACCGCAACAACCCGCCTCGGGGATGACGACCTTCCAACCCGCTTCGCTCAGTAAGCGAGCCGACAGATGAGTCTCTGCCCGAAAAATACGATCCGCTATACAGCCTCTCAGCAGTGATACGGTTCCTCGACAACTTCCGACCGCTTCCATCACTGCGGGTACTTCAGCAACGGGGCGTAAACGTTCAGCAGACGGCAACTCCCTGGCGAATGGAAACCACCTCAGCCAGGGGGCGATCCATCTCAACCCGCTCACCAGTGCAGAGAGTCGCCCTGGATGTGGAATCACTTCTCTCAGCAGCCACGACTCCGCTCGCGCCGGAAAGTCGGATCTCTCCCGGCGACTCTGCTGGCGATAACTGGCCATCAGCTGTTCCATCGAGATTCCCGAGGGACAGGCACTTTCACAAGCACGACAGACCAGACAACTTTCCAGACCATCGTGGATCGCATCACTAACCTTAGAACGATCTTCGACCACTGCTCGAAGTGCAGCGATTCGCCCCCTGGGAGACTCCGCCTCCCTTCCTGTGGCCAGATAGGTGGGGCATTCTGGAAGACACAGACCACAATGAACACAATCCTTGAGCGCTGGAATTTCGCTGAACGGACTCTTCATTTCCGGTCCCCATGCCAATCCAGATTCTTCTGTGGATCCCAGTTCATCCGCAACTTCCGCGTCAGGACATCGCTGGGATCTGCAGCGACGAGGGGGATCCCCGATCGCTTCTGTGCTTGAAGATCCTCTGCGGTCACCCTTCCCTCCAGCTGCTGGACCTGCTCGATCATCTGTTCGAGCAGATCTCCTCGCTGCCACTCTTGGAGCAGCCCATATCCTGCCGCTGGAAAGACCGCTTTCCAGCCACCTCCAGCAGTGGAGAGCAACGTTCTCCAGTCTTGCCAGCGAGCTCGCACTCGTAGTGCCTGTCCCCGGTCCGCTCTCATCCGGGA
>DUAN01000210.1:0-8378 GCA_012960845.1 Planctomycetota bacterium
ATTGCTGGAGTCGGAGTTGTGCAGCAGCCAGGTGTGAGTGGCCTCTTGCGAGGTGCGCCTTCCATTCCTCGCCGGGGCGAGACGAGAACTGTTGAGAGAGAAACACCCCCGTCATCAGGACGCAGAGGAGTCCGATCAGCACCATCAGCCGAGTGTGATGACGATCAAATGCTACCTTGAACTGTGGATCCTGTTGATATCGTTTCACCACTTCGATCCTGTGTTGAGGAGCGGGGTGTCTCCAACCACGACGCT
This sequence comes from Planctomycetota bacterium, assembly GCA_012960845.1. GTDB lineage: Bacteria > Planctomycetota > UBA8108 > UBA1146 > UBA1146 > QNYK01. The sequence continues at coordinate 256 of DUAN01000210.1, forward strand.
TGGGGTTCATCGAGTGAATTTCGATCAGCCTGGTGAGTGTCTGACCGATTCCCCCGGGGTTTTCAGTCAACTCGTCGCTGAAGATGTCGGCCTGGTGCTCCAGGTGTCTGCTGATCCGACCAAAGAAGATCCAGAAGGCCATGGTGATCAGGATGAAAAAAGCAGCGGGCGCCAACATGTTGACGGTGTCCAGTGAGGAAACCAGCATGTAGTAGAAACTGCAAGTGACACCCAGCAGATACATGACGTGGTGGAGACGTGCATGGGCGAGTTCATGGGCAAAAGCAGAATCCGCCTCATCGTCTCCCAACCTCTGGAGGAAATAGTCTGTGATGAAGAACCTCCGGTGAAAGGAGAACAACCCGGCGACCATTGCGGTGGCGACCGGCTGCCAACCGGTCCTCCAGATGTAGGGTTGGCGAAGGACCACACCAGACTTCCTGGCCAGGTTCATCCATCGGTCTCGCATCGCTCCCTCGGGCATCGGATGAGCATTGAGGGTCCAGGTCAGGAGTGCCGGTGCCAGCAGGAGGATGATGAGCATCATCAGAACCTCGATCGGTACAGGGATCTGCTGCTCCAGCCACACTCCATGATCGGGATTGACTCGTGTCCAGTCACCCATCGCGTGGGCGACAACCAGTGGAATCACCAGGATCAGGTGGCTGCGGATCTCTCCGAGAAACGCAGCCAGCAACAACTTCGGCGAATGGCCGACAAAGAACCAGAAACGCAGTGCGGCGCAGAGCCCGCAGGCCACCAGTAGTGGGAGAATGGTGATGGCTGCCGCCGCAGCGATCCCACTCACAGGCAGCAGGAATTCTGCTCGGTCATACCAGTGGGCTAGCCACAGCATCGTGGTCCATGTCAGCAGTAGAAGTGGCGATTGGATGTGAAGGTAGTATCGAAAGTGTGAACCGGTGAAGTCCTGCTGGCGACGGACCGACTGCACCAGCTTCACCAGCAGCAGATAGGCCAGCAGCACCAGTGCAGGAGCCAAGATCAGGATCAGCAGGGGGATGAGGAGGTGACCCGGTGGAAACCAGCCCGCTGCCCAATCGGGAGCAGCGGGAGTGAACACTTCAGCGGCGAGCCATAGAAGAAGTGCGATAATCATGGTCCGGGTCGACTGAATGGTGCGGCACCCTTTCTGGGATCGCCGCACCTCTCAGGTCAGCGGCGTACTTGTGAGCGGATCAGGTACTTCATCACCTGGTCTTGATCTTCCTTTTCGATGTCAGTGAACCGGAGGCCCAAGGTGCAGCGGTCACGGTTTTCCGTGATCTCTTCGATCCAGGCTACCTGGCACAACCCCTTGATCGCATGATCCAGCGAAGGCAGCAACAGATTTACCCCCAGGTGAATCTTGCCCATCAGGAGGGCGGGGATCCAGTTGTAACTGGGGATCTTGCCGTGAAGCATCAAGCCTCCTCCACCGATTTGCGAGGTCGATCCCTCGAAGACGGATTCTTCGGAGATCTCGATCTCCTTGGAGAGAAACTTGTAACGGACCGGAATCTCGGTCGGGAGTTTCACGAACTCACGACGTTGAGAATAACTCTCGATAGATGTGGTCAATGTAGCCTCCTGGAACTTGATGGGGGAACGAGCGGAAATGGCTTCCGGTTCCCTTCCATCTTGAGGATAGGATGCGATTCCAGGATCGCCCACCCATGCGCCGTGGCCAGCCACCGTCACCGGCGGCCAGAAGCCTCATCTGTGTCTCCTGGAGGGCTCTCAGGCGACTTTTCGGACTGGGCCTTCTGGTTCTGGGCACCCGCCTTTCCGAGCCACTGGACGCGCCGCTCGACCTGCTCCGCGGTGGCTTCCGGATGGGGCTGTAGTTTCCAGCGATTGCGCGGTTCTTCACCGAACAGCACCTTCAGCGGGACCAACGCACCACGGCGAGACACGAGCAATGTCGCCTCGCTGGTGGGAGGATACTGGCGGCGAATCTGTTCCCAGGTGGAGGCACTCAAACGGAACTGATCGAGCCCGATCAATTCGTCTCCGGGGTTGAGTCCTGCCAGATACGCGGGAGTCCCGCTGCGGACTCGGGTGACCGACCAGCGCCCACCGCTTCCTCCCGCTTCGATCCCCAGCCAACCCTTCGCCGGCTTCTTTTGCTCCTCTTCACTCTCAGGTGCGAAACGAAGCCCGAAGGTTTCCAGCGCCTCTTCATATTCCAGTTCATCGGTGCCGTCGATGAAGCGGAGGAACCAGTCGGAGAGATCGGCGCCCGCCACCTCTTCAAAGACGCCCCTCAGTTGATCGTGGGTGTAACCCTTCTCGCCGGAGTATTGCTGGAAGGCGAGCCGCATACCGTCATCGAGGGTGCGCTGGTGCTGGGTTTCAGTTCTGATCCGGGCATCGAGCAGCCAGGCGACCATCGCACCCTTGGTGTAGTAGGAGATCTGGCTATTGACCGAGTTCTCATCGCGCTGGTAGTAACGGATCCAGGCATCGGTGCTGGCGCGAGACAGCGGCAGCACCAGCCTTCCGGGTGTCTTCTGGATATCCTTGATCTGCTTGCCGAGACCCTCGAGGTACTTCTCCTGATCGATCAGCCCCGCCCGAGCGATGAGTAGGTCATCGTAGTAACTGGTGAAACCCTCGACAAACCAGAGATCGGGTGTGATAACTTCCTGCTCGTAATTGAACGGACCCAGAGCTTCAGGGCGGAGTCGTTTGCCATTCCAGGCGTGGAATTGTTCGTGACTGATCAGGCCATACCATCCCTTGCGCCGATCCTCGTCTCCCCAGCTCCAGCGCCCAGATAGCATCAGGGCGCAATCCTTGTGCTCGAGACCACCTCCGCCCTCGGCGATGACATTGAGGTAGCGGTAGCTGGAATAGGGGATCTCCCCCCAGAAGCGAACCAGTTCCTCGCAGATCTTCTGCACCTCCTCGGCGCATGCGTCGGTGTCCCACAGATCATCGGCACCGAGATTGACCAGAGAGTGGGGCACCGATTCCACTTCGAAATCGCGTATTTCTGGGTTTCCCAGCAAGATGGGGGAATCGCACAGGTGATCGACATTCCGCGCGCGCCACCGTGCGGGAGCGGTTTCGGTCAGGCAGGTCACGACCTGGCTCATCTCAGGGGGCAGTTCGATGGTGATGTCGAAGGGACCGTTCTGGCCACGCGGAAGTAAAAATGTCGCCGCCCCATTGAGGAAACCGGATCCCACTTCGATGAAGTTGGTTCTGACCGAGAGGATCTTGCAATAGAGACGGTAGCGAACCGTGACATCTCCGCGGCCTCGGGTCTCCACGATCCAGCTATTCTTGCCCGGTCGATGAATCGTCAGCGGTTCGCCGGTGGAATCGAATGCATGCAACTCTTCGATGTGTCGCGAGTAATCGCGGATCTTGTAGGAACCCGGGGTCCAGACCGGCATCCACAGTTCCAGTGAAGATGATTCTGGAGCGGGATAAACCGCTTCGACCGTGACCCGGTGTTGGGCGGCGGCGTCGAGCGAGATGGTGTAACTGGCAGCAGCGTCCTCTACTGTCAGAGGAACGAGCCAGACCATCGCGAACAGGGGCCAGATCATCAATATGCCTTCGAGATGATCACTCGATGTGCACTGGGTTTTCCAGTCACCATGCACTGTCCAGGATCATCTGGAGCATCGAGGGGGAGATTGCGGATGGTCGCCTTCGTTTCCTGCTGGATCCGTTCCTCGGTTTCGGTTGTGCCGTCCCAGTGGCACAGGAAGAAGCCGCCCCCATCGACCTGCTCCTTGAACTGGTCGTAGCTATCGATGGTGTGGGTGTTGGCTTCACGAGCGGCCAGCGCCTTCTCGAACAGCCCTTTCTGCGCCTCTTCCAGCACAGTCATCACCTCGGTGGCGACCGCATCGATGGGCAGAGATTTCTTCTCGCCGCTGTGGCGGAAGGTCAGCATCACCTCGCCCTTCTCGAGATCGCGCGGACCGACCTCGATTCGCACCGGGACGCCCTTCAGTTCCCACTCGTGGAACTTGTAACCGGGGCGGTACTGGCTGCGATCGTCGAGGTGAGTTCTGGCTCCGGCGTCCTTGAGAGCTTTCTCCATCCGTGTACAAGCCTCCAGCACAGGAATCCTCTGATCATCCCCCTTGTAGATCGGAACGATGACGGTCTGGATCGGTGCCAGTCGCGGTGGAAGTACCAGCCCCCGATCGTCACCGTGGGCCATCACCAGAGCTCCGACCAGGCGAGTGGAGACTCCCCAGGAAGTGGCCCAGACATACTCTTCTTTTCCCTCGGAGGTCTGGTACTTGACGTCGAACGCACGAGCAAAGTTTTGACCGAGGTCATGACTGGTACCCGCCTGCAATGCCTTGCCATCTCCCATCATCGCTTCGATGGAATAGGTCTTCACGGCACCGGCAAACTTCTCGCGGTCGGTCTTGACCCCTTGAATCACCGGCATCGCCATGTATTCCTCGGCAAATTTGGCATAGATCCCGAGCATCCGGATCGTTTCCTCGTGAGACTCCTCGGCGGTGGCGTGAGCCGTGTGACCCTCCTGCCAGAGAAACTCTGTCGTGCGGAGGAATAGTCTTGGCCGCATCTCCCAGCGCATCACATTGGCCCACTGGTTGATCAGAATCGGAAGATCCCTGTAGGACTGGATCCAGTTGCGATATGCATCCCAGATGATCGTCTCCGAGGTGGGGCGGATCACGTAGGGTTCTTCCAGTTTTTTTCCACCGGCATGGGTGACCACCGCAAGTTCGGGAGCGAAGCCCTCGACATGCTCCGCTTCCTTCTTGAGGAAGGACTCAGGGATCAGCAATGGGAAGTAAGCGTTGACGTGTCCGGTTTCCTTGAACATTCCGTCGAGAACCGACTGCATCCGTTCCCACATCGCATAACCGTAGGGCTTGATGATCATCGAACCACGAACCGGGGCGTTTTCCGCAAGATCTGCTCGCTGTACCACTTCCTGGTACCAACGTGGGTAATCGTCACTCTGGCTCGTCAACTTTTCGGCCATCAGGTCCTCCAGATTGGGAAGGGAACCAGCCCTTCGGGTTCGAGGGTAGCCGAACCTCCCGATGTCGGCAACTTGACCGCCTTCCCCGGACAGCGTGGATGGTCCAGAATCTACTCTCGAGGAGATCCGGATCGAGGAGATCTGGATCGTTGTGGAATCAGGAGGATCGATGGCCACCATCAAGGATCTGGATGTTCAGAAGCTCACCGACAGCGTGATGGAGCAGGTGATCACGCTTCAGCGCAATATTCACGCTCACCCGGAAATCGGCTTCGATACGGTCAGGACCGCTGCACTCATCGCCGATCAGTTGCGTGAGGCGGGAATCGAGACGCGGGAGCAGATCGGCAAGACAGGAGTGGTGGGTGACATCGTGGTCCCTGGATCCACTCGTTGTATTGCCTTTCGAGCCGACATGGATGCGCTTCCGATGGATGAGGATTCACAGTTGCCTCACCGCAGCACGATTCCCGGTGCGGCTCACATGTGCGGCCATGATGCTCATTCGGCGATGCTGGTAGGCGCGGCCCGGGCCCTCTCCGGAATTCGCGATCGCCTGCCCTGCTCGGTCCGATTCATCTTCCAGCCGAACGAGGAAGCACTTCCTGGAGGAGCCCCGGCGATGATCGCAGATGGCTGTCTCGAAGGAGTGGACCGGATCTTTGGCATGCATGTCTGGCCACTATTCGATACCGGTAAGATCGGCATCATCGATGGACCGACGATGGCTCAGCCCGATACATTTCGCATCCTGGTCAAGGGTGTGGGAGGGCATGCAGCAGCTCCTCATGCTTGTGCGGATCCAGTGGTATGTGGCAGTCAAATCGTCAACTCTGCGCAACAAATCGTGTCGCGAAACATCGATCCAATTCGTTCCAGTGTACTGACCTTCACCCAGTTCCACGGCGGTAGCGCTGACAACGTCATTCCAGAGACCATCGAATTGAGAGGCACCATCCGATCCTTCGAGAAGGAGGTGGGGGAGACCGCTCGGCGAAGACTGGTGGAGGTTGCCGAGGCGGTGGCCACAGCCCACCAGTGTTCTGCTCAGGTTGAAATCACCGAGGGATATCCAGTCACCTTCAATGACCCTGAGGCTTGCGAAGAAGTGAGGCGGTCCGTTTCCGCGGAAGTTCCTCTTTCCGACGAGGGGGAGCCTTGCCTGGGTGGGGAAGACTTCGCTTACTACGGCGAAAAGATCCCGGCAGCTTTCATGTTCCTGGGCAATCGAGATGCGCAGAAGGGGATCGTCTACTTCTGCCATCATCCTCGATTCCAGGTCGATGATGAGGCGATGCCGGTCGGAGTGAGGAGTTGGATCGCGCTGGCTCTGGGGGCCGGATAACTCCATTTTCTCCCCGGAGGTGGCAGATCGGGAATCTGGATCGTGCGTCGGGTGTCCAGGATCGGGGTGCTACCCGGTACCAATGGGGCGATCTGAAAAAGAACTTCACTCATCGGGGGGTTCATTCCGAAGAGAGTCATCTGAGCCTGGCATCTCCGACAAGCCGGGAACGGAAGTTCGAACTGGAAGGAACCTGATCGGTGCCGTTGCTCGCCCGCATCCTCGAATCCGCCCGCATCCAGGCATTGCTAGGGGGCCTGATCCGCATCACCTGTATCGAGATGCGAATCGGAACCGACAGTGCTATCGATCCTGAAGCGATCGCTTCGGCGATGGAAGAGCGCTTTCAAGGTGACTTGCTCGAGAAGTGCAAGGTCGAGATCGAGGTGGTCGAAGGCAACCAGGTCGAGTTGAAGAGCATCGAGGGGGTCCCCTTTCAGGCTCGGGATGCGATCTGAAGCACTGGACACGGGACCGAGTAGAACGCAGCATCGACCGCAGGCCGAGATGAGGCCGGGAGGATTCGATGCATCGCAATCTGGCTAGTTTTCTCGACCAACTTCGCCGATCGGGAGATCTGGTGGAAGTGGATGCCCCTGTCGATCCTCGGCTCGAGGTTGCGGAAATCCACCGCAGAGTGATTGCCGGTGGCGGTCCAGCCATCTTGTTCCGGAATCCCATCGGATCCCAATTCCCGCTGGTCACCAATCTGTTCGGAACCCAGCGTAGAGTCGAGATGGGCTTCGGAGATCACGGCCAGAAATTTCTTCGCCGACTGGTGCATCTGGCAGAGACGGTGATGCCCCCAACACTCGGCAAACTCTGGGGGGCCCGAGATGTCGCAAGCACCTTGCTCAAGGTCGGGATGAAGAGAAGAGCGGGCGGTGCGGTGCTGGAGCATCAGGATCCCCAGCTGGATCTGAAGGACTTGCCCATCATCACCAGTTGGTCCGAGGATGGTGGTCCCTTCATCACCTTGCCTCTGGTCTACACCGAACATCCGGTCGATGGACGGCACAATCTCGGCATGTACAGGATGCAACGTCACGATTCGAGTCACCTGGGGCTCCACTTCCAGATTCACAAGGGTTCTGGATATCACCTGATGGAAGCGGAGCGACTGCAAAAGCCATTGCCGGTGACCTGCTTCCTCGGTGGACCGCCGGCCTTGATCGCCAGTGCGGTGGCTCCTTTACCGGAAAATATCGGCGAGCTGTTGCTGGCTTCGTTGCTCCAGGGTGCGCCCATTCGCCTCTCGCAAGTCCCGGGGCTGCCACTTCCTTTCATCTCCGAGTGCGAGTTTGCCATTCATGGGACCTCAATACCGGGACAGCGATGGCCTGAAGGTCCCTTTGGAGATCATTACGGATACTACTCGTTGAAGCATGATTACCCGGTGATGAAGGTCAACGGGATCACCCATCGTCAGGGAGCCATCTATCCGGCAACAGTGGTGGGAAAGCCACGGCAGGAAGACTTCTTCCTCGGAGATTTTCTCCAGGAGCTTCTCTCCCCATTGTTTCCACTGGTGATGCCCACGGTTCGCGATCTCTGGTCTTATGGCGAGACCGGATATCACTCGCTGGGCGCGGCCATCGTGACCGATCGCTATCCGCGCGAAGCGATGGTTTCTGCATTCCGAATCCTCGGAGAAGGACAACTATCGTTGACAAAGTTCTTGCTGTTGACCGACGGAGGAGTCGACCTGAAAGATTTCCGAGCAACGCTGGAGCACATCCTGGCGCGGGCCGATTTCACGACCGATCTTCATGTCATCGCATGCACCAGCAT
>DUAN01000210.1:8388-12125 GCA_012960845.1 Planctomycetota bacterium
CTTGATTATACAGGTCCGTCGGTGAATGAAGGTTCCAAGGGATTCCTGCTCGGCCTGGGCGATCCCATCCGAGACCTGCCCCGCGTGTTTGAGGGTCAACTGCCGGAGGGGTTCACCCGTGCAGAGGCCTTCTGCGCCGGTTGTCTGGTGGTGGAGGGTCCTTCTCACGCGAAACAACCGGACGCGGCAAACCGCTGTCTCGCAGCGGAGTCTCTCGAGAACTGGCCGCTGGTCATCCTGGTCGATGATGCAGTGGCTGCGACTCGATCGGTGGCACGATTCCTGTGGAACACCTTCACTCGTTTCGAGCCGGCGGCAGACATCTATTCACGACAGAGCGAGGTGGTGAGAAATCACGTCGCCCATCATCCACCGATCGCCATCGATGCGAGGATGAAGTCGGGTTATCCCGACGAGTTGTTGTGCGATCCTGATACCGCAAGAGTGGTCGACAATCGCTGGAGGGAGTACTTCCCCGGTACAACTGTCGAGATGGGGGATAGCGATGCAGGGCACCTGGATCAGTAACGCCTGGATCAGTAACGCCTGGATCAGTAACGCCTGGATCAGTAACGCCTGGATCAGTAACGCCTGGATCAGTAACGCCTCGTTTCTTTCCAGGGAGCCGGGGTGGTCCCCGAAAGTCAACCATCGTCGGTGAGTGTCTCGAATGGAGGCTCTCGGGTCACGATGAGAGGTTAGAGATCGGAAAGTTAACCTGCTATGATGGAGGGTGAGTCCGCATCGACAAATTGAAGGAGCCATGATGTTCAGGTTCAGTATTCGGCCACTATATTTGCTGGTAGTTGCGCTGTTTTCCTTCGTAACTCCGACCCTCGACAGGGTCGAGGGGCAGCAAGGGGCTCTCCCGGTCGTGAGCACCTGGCCAACGAATAACGAGTTGACCGCTTCGGTGGCCACCACCATCTGGATCAACTTCCCGGAACCGATCGACCCCGCTTCGGTCAGCAACGGTTCATGCTGGGCCATCGGTCGCTGGAGTGGTCCTGCAGAGGGGACACTGGAGGTGATCGGGGGATCCGCGATTCGACTCACTCCCGACAATCCATTTTCTGCCGGTGAGCAGGTGATGGTGATCCTCTCCGAACAGATCACCGCAGTCAGCGGAGCAGCGATCCAGCAGGGGGGATACAGTTTTCTGTTCTGGACACAATCTGCGCCGGCCACATTGCAACTGACCCAGACCGCCAACTGGTCCACCAGGACCAATCCAGGGCAGTCCACTCGTAGTTACGGAGGACTCGGATCGGACCTGAACAACGATGGCCATCTGGATATCTCCGTCATCAACGAAGATACCGCAGACGTCAGGTGCTACCTCAATCTAGGAAATGACAGCGGCCAGTTCGGTTCCATGGTCAACCCTCCGAGTTCAGTCAACCTGCAGGCGAGCCCCAATGAGCCCGCAGATTTCAACCGAGACGGATTCGTCGACATCGTGGTTTGCAATATCGCTGCCGATACCGTTTCGGTACTGCTCGGGAATGGAGATGGAACCTTCGCTCCACAGCAGCAGATCAATGTTGGGATTGCTCCTCGGGGAGTCGCAGTGCTCGATGTTGATGGCGATGGCGACCAGGACGTGGTCAACACCAACTACGGCACCAGCAACTTATCGATCCTGCTCAACAATGGCACCGGGGTCTTCGGCGCACCCACTTACTTCGAGGGGGGTGGCTCGGGAGAAAGGTCGCTGGCCACCGGGGACATGAATGGTGATGGCCTGCTCGATCTGGTGATCGGCATGATCAACAGCGGTGAGATCGTCGTGAACCTCAACAATGGGGACGGTACTTTCACCGAATCGGGTAGCCGACCCGCAGTGGGTGGCACCTGGATGCTGGCCCTCGGAGATCTCAATGGCGATGGACACCTCGATGTGACCAGCGTCAATGCCAGCCAGGACAATGGCACCACCAATTTCGGTAACGGAGACGGGACCATCACTCCCGCCATCGCCTATCCGGCAGATAACTTTCCCCTCTCCACCGATGTGGGCGATCTCGATGGAGATGGCGATCTCGACTGGGTGATCTCCAGTTACCTGGGTGACTGGTTCATCTATCTCAATGACGGCGATGGGAATTTCACATTTTTCCAGGAGATCCTTGCTCCAATAGCCGCCAGTTGCGCCGTCATGATGGATGTAGACAACGATCAGGTTCTGGACCTGACTCTCATCGACGAACTCGCCGATGTGGTCATCATCTACCAGCAGGAGGGGTCGCCAGCTCCGGAATTCATCCGCGGCGATGCGAACTGGGATGGGATCGTAGACATCGGAGATGTGGTCATGCAATTAGGTGTTCTGTTCGGTTGTACGGCAGTCTGTTCCTGTCCGGACGTGCTGGACTCCAATGATGATGGAAACAATGACATCTCCGATCCGATCTACCTGTTGATGTACCTGTTCAGTAATGGAGTGGTACCGCCGGTACCCTATCCCTCCTGCGGAGCGGACCCGACGCTGGATACTCTCGATTGCTTGTTTCAGCCACCATGTCTTTGAGATAGAGGTCTCGATTGCCTGAAATTCGTGAAGCGAGGGCACGGGACATCCAGCAGTTGCTTGCCCTGCGCCTAGAGGCACTGCAGCAACATCCTCTCGCATTTTCCTCTTCTCCCGATGACGATCGCCTCGACCTGGAGTATCTAAAGAAAATCATATCAGAGGATAGGCAGGTCATTTTCTGTGCTGTCCATGGCGAGAACATCGTGGGAATGGTGGGCGCCTTCGTGCAGCCCCAGAGAAAGTTGAGCCACCGCTGCGATGTGTGGGGTGCTTATCTGAGGGCCTCCGAGCGGGGCCATGGAGTGGGTCGTCAGTTGATGGAGGCAGTTGTCGATCAAGCGCGATCGTGGAGTTGTGAATCTATCCATCTGGGTGTTACTTCAGGATCCAAGGAGGCGATCGGTTTGTACCAATCGCTGGGATTCGTCAGTTGCGGAATCGTCGCCCGCGCCATCGTCGATGGTGAGCATGCTGCCAGCGAGCACATCATGGTGTTCCATCTCGAGTAGTAGCTGTCAGCCAGGTGACTACCACCCGAGATCCGTCAAAGTGCGGTGCCGCGCGCTGACTTCTTCTTGGATGGTTCGATCGGGCGCAATCCGAGATGATCAGGGGAGATCCAGGGGACCCGGAAGACCGCCCCGCCACGCGCACCACCGCCACGAACACCTGCGCCTTGCTCACCAAAACCGCCCTCATTGATGTGCTCCCAGACGATGGATCCATCACTGGTCACTTCGAAAATTCGACCGTTGGCTCCGCTGCAGATCAGCGTGTTTCCGCCAGGTAATCTTTCTGCGCCTGAGATGTTAGAAGAGAAAAAGTTGCCAGGATCTTCATACTTCCAGATCTGCTCAGGAGCGGAGAAGTAATTATCATTCTCGCGCAAGTACTGGCCTCCATCGGTGAGGGGAGTGGCCAATTCCAGCACCGTCGAATAATTCCCTCGACGACCCTGGCCGTTATTGAAGATCATGATGTGACCTTCGCCTGGCAGGCCAGCTTCGATCCAATGCGCATCATGTTGTTTGAAGAGTTCCTGGTCAGAGTCACTCCCTATACCGTGAGTTTGGGGGTTTCCCCAGCGCCACAGTAGTCCTGGGTTTTCCGACCCGCTCGTCGAGTGATCGATGATCCACACCTCATCAAAACCGTGAACGCTGAGAATGATCTGATCGAGGTGCGGGTTGTAGTCGACCGAGTT
>DUAN01000211.1 GCA_012960845.1 Planctomycetota bacterium
GTAAGGAGTATTACAGTCCCGACGACGAGGACGCCAAGGGAAAAGCCGAGGTGATCGTGGCCAAGCAGCGAAAGGGCCGCACTGGTTCGATCGAACTCGCCTTCCATGCAGACCAACTTCGCTTCGGAGATTTAGCATACGAATCCTTTCCGGGATCTTGAAAGAAGACAATATGAAACCTGTCGATCAACCAATCAAAAGTACTCGCTACCAGGATCTGATCAGATCAGTGTGCCTGGTACTGGTCACCATCACATGCATGCTGTCTCTCCAGCAGGGACTCTCCGGTAGCGGTGTCGAACTGGAATCACACAGAGTCGGAGTTTGCGACGTACAGGTGGTTCTCGACCAGATTCCACAGGGGAAAGAGATCACCAACGAGTTCAGTCAATTGCGGCGCAAGATGGAAGAAGATGTTCGCAATCAGGAAACCTCGTTGCGCCGAATCCAGCAGGAAGCGAGTCAGTTGCAGCCAGGAACCGACGCCCGGCGAGAGGCGGAGAAACGGTTCACCCTGGCAAAGGCTGAGTTGACCTGGATGCAGGAGGATCTGGAACAGGAATTCACCTCCCGTTTCAAACTTCGTCGCGATGATCTGATCAAGATCGTTCGGGACGCCATCCAGGAGGTGGCCAACGAACGTGAACTCGATCTTGTGCTCAACAACGTGGCTCGGGCTGCCGAGTTCAAGGTTTATGTCAGCGTCTGGGCCCGCAAAGATCTCGATATCACCATGGAGGTGATCTCCAAGGTGGCTTCAAGGGTGGAGGATCGTTGACACCTGCGGCTCAACAGACCATCTCGTCGGAGACGATCCTTTCCGGAAGAGGCCTCCACCTCGGCGAGGAAGCGACCCTGAGACTGCTTCCTGCAGAGGCCGATAGCGGCATCGTGTTTCGTCGAACCGATCTCGATCCGGAACTGGATATTCCACTCGGACTTGACACCCTGCGGAAGCAACCGAGAAGAACCACTTTTGGCATCGGAAATGCTGAGGTTCACACCTGTGAACATCTCCTTTCGGTGCTTCATGTGCTCGGCATCGAGAACCTGATCTGCGAGATCGATGGGCCAGAAATTCCAGGAATGGATGGCAGTGCCCTGCCCTTCCTCGAAGAGATCGCTACAACCGGGCTCGTCGATCAGGGATCTCGAGGGCGAACCCTGAATCTGTCCACTCCGGTGGCGGCCGAGGAGGGCTCTGCCAGCGTCGTGGCACTTCCGGCAGACCATCTGAGAGTCACCTATACCCTTCAGTACGCCGGCGACCCTGGGTTCAGCCAGACGGTCGATCTCGAGATCACCGAGGATAGTTTTCGCGAACAGATCGCACCGGCGCGCACTTTTGTGCTGGACAGCGAGGTCAAGGAACTGAAGGCGAGAGGGCTCGGCAAGGGGGCCACCGAAGACAATACCTTGCTGCTCGACGCCGCGGGTCAGTCGCCGCATTTCCGCCTTCCAGACGAGCCGGCCCGACACAAGATTCTCGATCTGCTCGGCGATATCTACCTGCTCCGCTGCAAATTCGGGGGTCATATCATCGCTCATCGCAGTGGCCATGGTCTCAATGCGGATCTGGCGGCTCGGATTGCCGAGGCCCATGTGCGGGAGCGGGAACTGGAAGATGTCCTGATCAAAGCTCCTCACGGCCTGGAGATCCGGGACATCCAGAAAATGCTCCCGCACCGCTATCCTTTCTTGCTGGTGGATCGAGTCCTGGAGGTCGATGAGGGACAGCGTGCAGTGGGCCTCAAGAACGTCTCCTTCAACGAGGAGTACTTCCAGGGGCACTTTCCTGGGCATCCGGTGATGCCCGGGGTGTTGCAGCTGGAGGCGCTGGCGCAACTATCTGGCGTCTTGTTACTGAGGAGTAGTGCCGATTCGAACCGAATCGCCTATATTCTGGGTATGGATGACGTCAAGTTTCGTAAGACCGTGGTTCCCGGTGACCAATTGATCCTCGAGGCGGAGTTGAAGCGAATGCGAGAACGGACCGCTCAAGTTCAGGTGCGAGCCACAGTAGATGGAAGACTGGTCACCGAAGCGACGATACGATTCATGATCGTCGAAGCAGGTTGATAAGGAAATCTAATGATCCATCCGTCGGCATTTGTCGATTCTTCTGCAGAGATTGGTTCCGATGTGACCATCGGTCCTGGGGTCTTCATCGGCCCCAATGTGACCATCGGAGACGACTGTGTCTTTCATCACCATTCATCGGTGGTGTGTAACACGCGAATCGGTCCACGATGTGTGGTGCATCCAGGAGCAGTCCTCGGCGGCGATCCGCAAGACAAGAAGTGGAACGGCGAGGAAACCTGGGCCGAGATCGGATCGGACAACCTCTTTCGTGAGCATTGCACCATCAATCGTGGCACCGCACAGGGTGGGGGAATCACTCGTCTGGGCAATGGATGCTTGATCCTGGCCAGTTCTCATGTGGCCCATGATTGCATTGTCGGTAACGAGATCATCATGGCGAACGGAGTGCTCCTGGGAGGGCACGTGGTGGTCGAAGATCAGGCTGGGTTTGGCGGTCTCGCAGCGGTTCATCATTACGCCACGGTCGGGCGATTGGCCTTCATCGGCGGCATGACCCGGGTCACGACCGACGCTCCGCCGTACCTGATCACCGAGGGCAATCCATCTCGAGTTCGGGCGACCAATTCGGTCGGGATGAAGCGTTCCGGAATCTCCGATAACGTCGCTTCCTGGCTCAAGGAAGCGCAGCGATTACTCTATAACAACAACATGATCCGGCGCGAAGCTTTCGAACTTCTCGAGCGCCGTGGTCACGTCCCTGAGGAGGGGATCCACCTCCGGTCTTTCCTCAGGGCCACCGAATCCGGACGTCAGGGCAGAGCCCGACAACCGTAAGAGAGGGTGATCGATGCGAGTTGCAGTCATCGGTGTGGGCCATCTTGGAAGTGCTCATGCACGGATCTGGAACGAGATACCGGGTGCTGAACTGGTGGCTGTCGTCGACAGTTCATTGGATCGAGCTCGCGAGATCGCAGAATTGCATGGCTGTAGTCATCACGACCAGATCGATGAAGTGATCGATCGGGTCGATGCCGTCAGCATCGTGACTCCGACTCCCTTCCATCTCGCCACTTCGCTCCCCTTCATCGAGGCGGGAAAAGCGGTTCTGGTAGAGAAACCCCTCGCCGCAACATTGCAAGAGGCCGATCAAATCTGTCAGGCGGCGGCTCGCTCAGGGTCGGTTTTGCAGGTCGGGCACATCGAACGCTTCAACCCGGTGATCCGTGCAGCGATCGATATCATCGAGAAGCCTCTTTTCATCGAATGTGATCGAATTCATCCCTTTGCCATCCGGTCGACAGAGATCAGTGTCGTTCATGATCTGATGATACATGACATCGATATTGCCTTGCATTTGATCGACGACGACCTGACCGAGGTGGATGCTCATGGCTGCTCAGTTCTCTCTCCCACCGAGGATCTGGCTCATGCACGCCTCAGTTTCAAGAGTGGGGCGACCGCCTTCGTCAAGACCAGCAGGGTGGCTCTGAACCGCTCGCGAAAGATCCGGATCTTTGGCCATCGCCAGTATGTCAGTCTCGATCTGGTGAACCGTCAGGGATTCCACGTCGCCCTCGATGCTGAATACGATCCCGCTCACTTCCTCGACCCCCTCGGGCGGGTCGATGCTCCGGATGGGGTCGAACAGTTCTTGCAACGTCACCTCCAGCAGAATCCTCTCACATTCGTCGAAGAGCAGCCGTTGAGAGCCGAGTTGGACGCTTTTCTCGATGCCGCCGAGGGGCGCCGTGAACCGGCGGTCACCGGTTCCCAGGGGCGCCGAGCCATGGAAGCGGCAGCGCAGGTGGTCGAGAGCCTGCGGGGGCGTGGAGAATCACTGGAAAAGGCCTGATCCTACCGATCTGGCCCCTCGAATCTGTTGATGGATCAAATCCAGACCGATACCTTATGTGACCGTCGCTGGAAGGGATTCACCCTCATCGACCGTCTGACGATGGTGGCATCGTCGACTCCAAATCATCGGGGCGAGAGATCCAGTAAACTCTGGAGAACTGTCCCTGAACAGAACAACGTTTTCCGCGGGATACCTGTCGAGAGGCCCCCTTTGCGGAATGACGAAAGGAACCGGAAATGCCCGGATTGCAGATCAAGGAACTGATTGAAGCCGGAGTTCACTTCGGCCACAGGTCGAGCCGGTGGCATCCTGCCATGGCCCCCTACATTCACCAGAAGCATAACAAGAACCACGTTATCGATCTGCGCCAGACGGTGCGGGGACTGGTGCGCGCAAAGCACTTCCTCGAAAAGATCGTCGAAGCGGGACACGAAGTGGTCTTCGTTGGAACCAAGTCTCAAGCGCGTGAAGTGGTTCGTGAACAGTCTGGCCGCTGTGGAATGCACTTCTGTGTGCACCGCTGGCTGGGTGGAACCTTGACCAATTACCAGACGATTCGTAGTCGCCTTCGTCGACTCGAGGAACTGGAACGAGATCTCGCCGATGACACTGCAGTTCGATCGAAGAAGGAGATCTCTCGAATGGAGAGAGAGCGGCGCAAGATCTTCCGAAATCTCGAGGGTGTGAGGAACATGAACCGTATCCCCGGTGCTCTCATCGCCGTCGACATTCGCCGTGATGAGATTGCCGTCAAAGAAGCTCGGGGCCTGAACATTCCCATCATCTCCATCGTCGACACCGACTGTGATCCAAATATGGTCGACTTGCCGATCCCGGGCAATGATGATGCGTTCCGCAGTATTGAGGTGATTCTCAGCCAGCTTGCGGATTCCATCATCGCGGGTAAGGACAAGTTGGAGGCGCGTCAGAAGGAAGCAGCGGCCAAGAAGGCATCGGACGAGGAGACCTCGAGGCGCAAGGAGAAGGAACGCAACGTCAACGTCGAAGAGGCGCGCGCCACACCTTTCACGCCACCACAAGCCGCACCCGGTGTCGATCAACCGGCGGATGCCAAGCCGAAGCCAAAGATCGTGGTGGCACCGGATAAGAAAAAGACCGAGGAATAATCGCTCCTCACGATCCTCAAGGGGACCGAGGTCAGTAAATTTGAGATATCCGCCGAGGATGAAACCCGGCGAAGAAATGGAAAAAGAATGAGTGAGATCAACGCAAAAACCGTTGCTGAATTGCGCAAGCAAACCGGCGTCGGGATGATGGAGTGCAAGAAGGCACTCGGTGAGACTGACGGAAACATCGAACAAGCGATCGATCTGCTGCGGAAGCGGGGAGCCGAGATGGCCGCCAAGAAGTCTGACCGGGCGACCAACCAGGGTTGGATCGGATCTTATATCCATTCCAATGGCAGGATCGGCGTGATCGTGGAAGTTCTCTGCGAGACTGATTTCGTGGCCAAGAATGAGATTTTCCAGGTCTTGATTCGCGATATCGCAATGCACATCGCAGCGATGAATCCGATGGCCATTGCTCCCTCCGATCTCGATCCTGAGTTGATAGAGCGCGAGCGTTCCGTCTTCACCGAGCAGGTCAAGGACAAGCCGGAACACATCCAGGGCAACATCGTCGAGGGCAAGTTACAGAAGTACTACAGCGAGGTTTGCCTGCTCAATCAGGCTTTCATCAAGGAAGACAAGAAGAGTATCGAGCAGGTCATCCAGGATGCGATTGCGACCATCGGTGAGAATATCCAGTTGACCCGATTCCACCGGTTGGAGATTGGCCAGTAGGGCTGATACTTCCAGTGACGCCTGCGGAATGGAAATATGCGCATGGGCAATGGCACGACCAGACGGGTGTTACTCAAAGTAAGTGGTGAAGCCCTCGGTGGGCCAGTGGGGATCGGCCTCGATTTCGAGGCACTCGGCGCAGTTTCACAACAGATCGCTCGAGCCGCCCACGAGATACAGATCGCCATCGTGGTCGGTGCGGGAAACATCTGTCGAGGTGCAGACTGGTCCTCCGAGAAGGTCCACAGGGCAGATGCTGACGCCATTGGCATGTCCGCTACCCATGTCAACGCATTGGCTCTTCGCGCCCATCTCCAGATGCAAGATTGTCCCTCGGAGGTTCTGGGAGCGGGTTCTCCGGTTCCTCAGGTCCAGCCTTTTGATTCCGCAAAAGCACGCCAGATGCTGTCCTCTGGGACCACGCTGGTGCTTTCTGGAGGAACCGGCAATCCGTTCTTCACCACAGATACCTGTGCAGCGCTACGAGCGGCAGAACTCGATTGTGTCGAATTGCTCAAAGGAACCAAGCATGACGGCATTTACGACCAGGATCCGGCTCTACACCCGGATGCCAAGAAACTGGAAATCACCACATTTGATCATGTTCTGGACGCAGGTCTGATGGCGATGGACACCTCGGCGTTCACCCTTTGCCGGGATCAGCAGATTTCTCTTCGAATCTTTGACATGACACGTGAACATGCCATATTCGAGGCGATCACCGGAGTTCCTGTCGGCTCGCTGATCGAGAGTTGAATTGATTCATTAATCCTGAAGCATGGAGGTTCATGGTGGAAGAAGTCATTCTGGATGCTGAAGAGCGGATGACCAAGGCTCTCGACCATCTCCGTGAGGAGATGCGTGGTATGAGAACCGGACGGGCTCATCCGGGGCTGGTCGAATCGATCCGTATCGATTATTACGGAACAGCGACTCCTCTCAAGCAACTGGCCAACATCTCGGTTCCTGAACCGGATCAGCTCGTCATCAAACCCTTCGATGTCAGTGCGATGAGTGATATCGAAAAGGGGATCCTTTCATCCGACCTGGGGATCACCCCCCAGAATGATGGGAAATTGATTCGCCTGAGGATACCTCCACTCTCCGAGGAACGTCGGAAACAGATGGTTTCCCGGGCCAAGGAGGTCGCCGAAGAATCGAGAATCTCGATGCGGAATATCCGAAGAGATGCCAACAAACACATCGATACTTCCAAGAAGGACGGGGATCTGTCCGAGGACGACCAGTCTCGATTCAAGGATCAGGTCCAGGAAGTCCTCAAAACCGTGGAGAAACAGGTCGATGCTGACCTGAAACGGAAAACAGAAGAATTGATGGAGATCTAATCTGCCATCGGGAAGCGATTGACGAGTCCGTCAGGGCTCGGTACATTTTTGCGTTACGGGGAGCATAGCTCAGTCGGTAGAGCAACGCCCTTTTAAGGCGTCGGTCGTTGGTTCGAACCCAACTGCTCTCACTTGAAATCAAGGCCCCATCGTCTAGTCAGGTCTAGGACATCAGGTTTTCATCCTGATAACAGGGGTTCGAATCCCCTTGGGGTCACCATATTCTGGGGGTCGGTGTTGTCCTGCACCGGCCCCTCTTTCTTTTTTCTGTTCACGTTTACCGCGCTCAATCCGGTGTGATCTGCCAGCAGCGGCTACTGAGTACGTCAACTCCCTTCCCTCTGTTGAATCCTCCCACAGGAATCAATTCTCGTAGTCGGTTCGACTGTGTACCATCTTCTCTGACGATTTCGCTAATCATCAAGGAGAGGTTTCACCGATGGAACAATTTGAGGGCTCAGACTTTTACAATCTGGATGATCTACTCACCGAAGAACAGAGATTGATCCGTGATACTGTTCGTGAGTTTGTCGATGACCAGGTGATCCCGTGCATCGAAGATTGTTTCATGACGGACCGCTTTCCCCAGCAGATCATTCCAACCCTTGGCGAGTTGGGACTCCTTGGTGCAAATATCAACGGATATGACTGTGCAGGTCTCGATAACATTTCATACGGTTTGATCATGCAGGAACTGGAGCGTGGCGACAGCGGTGTGCGTTCCTTTGTCAGCGTCCAGGGTGGGCTCGTGATGTATCCCATTCATCGCTATGGATCCGATGAGCAGAAAGATAAGTTTCTCCCGCAGTTAGCCAGCGGCAAGATGATCGGATGTTTCGGCCTGACCGAACCCGATCATGGTTCTGATCCGAGTGGAATGATCACTCGTGCGGTCGAGGATGGCGACGAGTACATCCTCAATGGCAACAAGATGTGGATTACCAACGGATGTGTCAGTGATGTGGCTGTGGTCTGGGCCAAGTTGGACGATCGAATCCGTGGCTTCCTGGTCGAGAAGGGAAGCGCTGGATTCAGCACGACCAAACAGGAGAAGAAGTTCTCCTTACGGGCTTCAACCACATCGGAGTTGCACTTCCAGGATTGCCGGATTCCCAAGGCGAATATGTTGCCCGGTGCCAGTGGTCTGGGTGGACCGCTCTCCTGCTTGACCCAGGCTCGTTACGGTATTGCATGGGGAGTCGTGGGATCTGCCATGGCCTGCTTCGATGCTGCCAAGAAGTACTCCCTCAGTCGCATCCAGTTCGATCGTCCCATCGGTGGTTTCCAGCTGGTTCAGGCCAAACTTGCCGAGATGCTCTCCGAGATCACCAAGGCTCAGTTGCTGTGTCTTCGCCTGGCTCAATTGAAGGAATCGGGCAAGATGACTGCCCAGCAAGTCTCCCTGTCCAAGCGAAACAATGTGTACTGGGCACTGGAGATCGCCAGATCTGCTCGAGATCTGCTCGGTGCCAATGGTGTGACTCACGAGTATCCGGTCGGTCGGCACATGCTCAACCTGGAATCGGTCAAGACATACGAGGGAACTCACGACATTCATACTTTGATCCTGGGACATGAAATCACCGGGATTCCGGCATACAAGTGATCCGTCACAGTGTGGATGTGACCTCCCTGGCGCTTTCGGTTATGCTCTAGCAGTGGGAATTCCTTGTTTGCTGTTCGCGATCGAGAGGAAGCGGGGTACCGGTTGAGCGCGTCATCGGATTTCATCAACAAGTTCAGGCGGAAGTCACTCGATCGCTTCGAGGACAGGCACCGGATTCGTAGCATTTCCGGCTTCATCGAGGATTTTCTGGTGAATCCTTATTCGTACCTTAGAAATTCTCCCCGTTACCTTTGCGACATGTTTGAGCACTACGGTACCGATGATGTCCAAAGAATCGGAATGACGGATCGACGCTGGAAACTCTTCGATCAGGATTTTGGTCGTCAGGAAAATTCTCTGGTGGCACAGGAGCGGGTCCAGAACTCCATCTATTTGAAACTACGTCAGTTTGCCCGAAACGGCATCGCTGACCGCCTGATCCTTCTTCACGGCCCCAACGGATCGGCCAAATCGACCACCATCCAGTCGATCATGCACGCCATGACTCATTACAGCACCCTGCCCGAGGGGTCGATGTATCGATTCAACTGGATCTTCCCGCTCAAGTCGGATGACGTCGGTCGAATCGGTTTCGAGGAGTCCGAGCAGGATGAGATGGGTACCTACGCTTTCCTCAAGCCAAAGGAGATCGGCTCGGTGATCCGCTGCGAGTTGAAGGATTCACCACTGTTCCTGATTCCGCGGCAAGAGCGTAAAGAATTGATCGATGAGGCGCTGATCGCTCACCCTGAGATCGCGGACATGGAGCACTTCAGTTACGAATGGGCGATTCATGGGGATCTGAGTCAGAAGAGCAAGTGGATCTACGAGGCGCTACTTGCCGCAAATCAAGGGGACTGGACCGAGGTGATGCGTTACATCCAGGTCGAACGATTCTTCCATTCCAAGCGATACCGGCTTGGCTGCATCAGCATCGAGCCCCAGGCCAACATCGATGCCCAGACAAGGATGATGGCTTATGAAGGCACCGGACTACCTGGCGTTCTCCATGGTATTCCGCTCTTCGAACTGGATGGAGAACTGGTCGATGCCAATCGAGGACTCTGTGAGTATTCCGATTTCCTCAAGAGGCCACCGGAGACCAACAAATACCTGCTGACCACCTCTGAGAAGGGCACCATCCAGTTGCCCAATTATCGTGCCCATCTCGACATCGTCTTGACCGGCACGGCCAACGAGAAACAATTGAACCTGTTCAAGCGAACCCCGGACTTCTCCTCCTTCAAGGGAAGGCTCAGTTTCGTTCGGGTTCCCTACTTGCTCCAGTACTCTCGAGAAGCGGAACTCTATCGACGCAACCTCAAGGTTCACTCGACCACACGGTCGGTGGCTCCTCACACTGCCGAGATGACTGCGTTGTGGGCTGTCCTGACTCGACTCAAGCGCCCATCGCCGAAGAATCATCGGCCCGATCTCGCTCCCATCGTTTCGAAACTCACGCCGATTCAAAAGGCGTTGCTTTACGATCATGGGGCAATGCCTGACGATCTGAAGAATGACGAGAAAATGCTACTCAATCGCAGTATTCGACAACTGCGTGAGGAACATGACGAGGTCGAAGGTGAGTTCGAGGGTATCTATGGATCCGAATACGAGGGGCGTAGAGGGGCATCTCCGCGCGAGATGATCACCTTGATCGCTCTCGCCGCAGAAGACAAATCCTGGAGCACACTTTCACCCCTGTCCATCTTCACTGAGTTGGAAAAATTCGTCAAGGAATCCAGTGTTCATGACTTTCTCCGATTGCCGGTCGATAACGGCTACAACGAATACATGAAGTTCATCGATGTGGTCCGCCAGCACTACCTCGAATTGGTCCGATCAGAGGTGTTCGATAGCATCGGATTGGTTGAGGAGCACGAGTTCGATCGAGTGTTCACCGACTACTTCCAGCAACTCAAAGCACTCGATCCTTCGGCGAGTCTGTATCCTGGAACTCGCGACACCTCGTTGAGTTCAGCCAATTCGATCAGTCGCGTGGAAGAGCTCTTGAATGTTCAGGTAGCGGCCGAATTCAGGTCCAATGTTCTCAGCAAACTGGGCGCCTACGCTACCGAGAATCCAGAGTCGGTGATTCACTATCACGAGTTATTCCCCGATCTTTTGCGCAAGTTGAAGCAATCGATCTGGGCGGAGAAGTCGGATCAATTGGAGTTGGCTCTGGTGAATGTCCAGAAGTACTTCAGCGAGGAGCATGGATCTCTTTCTGTCGATGATATTACGATGGTCGAGAATACCCTGACCAAATTGAGAGAATCCTACGGCTACGACCATCAAAGCGCCCAGGACATCATCGGATTTATCGTCAGCAGCCAACGCTTCCAGGAGAACTCGGAGTGAGCCCACGGGTGTGGAGCCTGGACCGTTTTCCACCTGGCCTCGCTTCACTAAGGTCTCGCTTGACTAATGCCTCAGTTCAGTAAAGCCCCAGTTCAGTAATCTCTGGTCAATTGCCCCTGCGAGAGGTACGAAACCCGGGAGTGCTTTCTGATAACTGTTCGAGCCAGCGGCGGAAGAAGCCCATTTCTCCCGGGTCTACCTGGGGAGTGTGCCCATCGAGATCGCCGATCGATTCGCGAATCCTCTGAATGACCGTATCTTCGGTCAACCCCTCTGCCTCCGCATGAACGCTGAGTACGACCCGGTGTCGAAGCGACGGCAAGATCACGTCATCGAGGTCCTGTGCGATCACGGTATTGCGCCCCTGCAAGGCAGCCCTCGCCCGGGCGGTTCTCAAGATCGTCTGGATTCCGCGCGGACCCGCTCCATAAGCCAGCAACTCTGCTGCAACCGGACTGCCGTCTTGCTCGGCGGGTCGGGTGGAGCGCACAATCTTGGTCGCACGAAGAAGCGCCCAGTTGGGGATCTCGACACTTTCGACCTCTTCGATGGCTCGAGTGAGCCAGGCTCCTGGCACGACCGGTTGCAAGGACGATTCCTGACGAGCGGTAGTGGTCGAGACTACATCCAGTTCCTCCTCAGCTGCGGGGTAATCGAGCATGACCTGGAAGGCGAATCGATCCAGTTGAGTGAAGGGCAGAGGATAGGTCCCCTCCTGATCCAGTGGGTTTTGAGTCGCCATGACGAAGAAGGGGGACGGCAGCGGATGACGATCTCCCATGACGGTGACCTGGCCCTCCTCCATCGCCTCCAGCAGGGCAGCCTGGGTCTTCGGAGGGGTTCGGTTGATCTCGTCTCCCAGCAGCAAGTTGGCGAAGATGGGACCTTTTCTGAAGCGAAAGGTACGCTCTCCAGTGTCCACATCCGAGGTCAAGATGGAGGTTCCTGTGATGTCCTGGGGCATCAGGTCAGGTGTGAACTGAACCCTGCTGAATTGAAGATCCAGAAGTTCAGCCAGAGAGCGAATCATCAACGTCTTGGCCAGTCCTGGAACCCCGATCACCAGGAC
>DUAN01000212.1 GCA_012960845.1 Planctomycetota bacterium
ATCATGATTGCGAGCAAAACCTACCACTTGCAGGTTTCCGCCGACTGCCACATGGAAGGGGTTAATTATTGGAGTAGATAGACTAGTACTAAAGTCGGAGAAATCGATGACTCCGTCCCCGGTCAAGTCCCCCATGGCCCCGAACGGAAGCAGTACGTTGACGGGTCCCGAGCCGCCATTGATCCGGGCCTGAAAGCCTCCGGGTCCGAGAGTCCAACCACTGAAGGGTCCCGAACTGCCGGCGGGAGGAGTCTGAAGGGTACCTGAGGCAGTAACCCAGCGGCCAAGGTTGGCGCTGACAGCACCGGTGGCGAGCTGCAAGGTGAATGGGGAGCCGAGTGCTTCCGAGAGCAGACGGACATCTCCATCCCCTACAGCGAGGATCCGGTCTCCGCCGACCGTCGTTTCGAGAATACCGGAGACATGAACTTTGCGGTTCCCGAGATCCACGGCTGCAATCAGATCGTCGAGTGGCATCGGATTGCCGGCGTAGTTGCCGATGACGGTGGCATTGGATGTGATGCTGACGAAGATCCCATCCTGGGTGCCATCGCCGTTGTCTTCATGGAGCGAGAAACCGAAATCGCCCTCGTACTCAAGAGATGCAGGGTTCAGCCCGATGAGGCCGCGGACCAGCACCTTTTCTCCGTCGGCAAGACTGCGGGCGGTGGCGATGGGGATCGAGACGTCGAAGTCGCCGCGCGGGAAGACCTCGTATTGATCGATGTGGCGGTTGAGGAAGCCGTTGATACGCATGGGGGCGCCGGCGGTGATGAAAGTCAAAGCCTCCGGGTCCATGTTGGCGGTTGGATGCCAGAAGGTTTGAGCGACCCCGCTGCCGTCATCGAGCCAGATTTTCCAGCCGAACAGTTGACCTTCAACTGCGGGAATGGTGGCTACATCGTCAGCAGTGCCAGGAATTCCATCAGGTCCATCGTTTCCTGGGATTTCATCCACACCCGGGTCCTCATCGCGAACCACCGTTTCGCCACTGCCACCCGGATCGACGACGATGACGCCGTCCAGTCCGACAATGTTCGCCTCACCCTCCGGATTGTTGACCGTATCGTCGATCTGAGCGGTATCGAGGGCGCTCGGAAAGAAGATGAATCCACCACTGACCGGCAAGATGTCCGCAAGTTCGTCGATGGTCAGGGTTACGAGTTGATCGAGATCTCCAACAACCCCGGTCACTCGAACCCTGTCGCCGAGACTGAATCCGCTCAGGTCGAGTCCCAGTGCGGAACTCACCTGCACATAAACCCCTGAGGTGACGTCCTGAAGCGCGAACCCGACTTCACCGGTGCTGCTCTCGAAGGTTCCAGGTTCGACCGAGATGATTGCTTCCACGGTCCGTTCTGTTCCCGGTTGGGCGTCACGGACGTCGGATAAGGGAGGATATAGAAATACCGTGATGCAATCGGTGCAAGGCGAGGTGTCAGAGCCACCAGGGCCGGTCACCATCAATGAAACGTCATAGATGCCGGCTGCAGAATAGGTATGAGATGGATTCTGAGAGGTAGAACTTTCTCCATCACCGAAGTTCCAGGTGTAAGAGCTGATATTTCCGGTCGAGGCATCGGTGAAATCCACCGTCACCGGTGCTACGCCACTGGTCACATCGATGGAGAAATTGGCCGTAGGCGCTGCTGGTGGTGGTGGTGGTGGCGGTCCACTTGCATCGCCACCGCTACCACCTCCACAGCCACTAGTGAATAGTATCAGGAGGGCCAAAGCGTGAATCTTCCAGGGGTTCATGAGTTCCTCCGATTGAACTGTATATCCATAGAGTATCGGTTGGCGCAAATCTCAGTGGTGATCCAGGTCATGCGTGATCCTTGCTAATTTGATGTGATCCATGCCGGATGGTTGAGGTAGACGACGATCTCCGTCTCGCCATCATGATTGCGAGCAAAACCTACCACTTGCAGGTTTCCGCCGACTGCCACATGGAAGGGGTTAATTATTGGAGTAGATAGACTAGTACTAAAGTCGGAGAAATCGATGGTTCCGTC
>DUAN01000213.1 GCA_012960845.1 Planctomycetota bacterium
GTTTCTGTTGCCCTACTGGATCTTGCCCTGGCTCGGTGACCTCGGTTGCTTCGACGATGGCTGGGGTCGAACTCTCGCCGATGCACTGTTCCCGATCACCGAGTACTCTCCTGCGGGGCGGGAGTACTGGCGAGCGTTCGGATTGATTCTCGCGTGGCCGCTCTTCTTCTGGAACGTGTTTACCGAGCAGCCGATGATGGTGTGGCTGGTGATCTCCGTGATCCAGACCTTCGTGCTGTTACCGCTGGCCATCCGTCGCTGGGGCAAGGGGGTGTACTGCGGTTGGATCTGTTCCTGTGGAGCACTGGCGGAGACACTCGGGGATACACAGCGGCGCAAGATGCCCCACGGACCCTGGACTCATCGGCTTAATTTCATCGGCCAGTTTTTCCTGCTGCTGACCCTCATCCTGCTCGAGACCCGGCTCTGGTCGTGGTGCTTTCCCGACAGTTGGATTGGATCCTGGTCCCTTTCCATCTATCACGGCATCCTTCATGGCGTTCCACTGCTGAGCTATGAATGGACCGTCGATCTGTTCTTCTCGGGAATCCTCGGGGTCGGATTGTACTGGCACTTCTCGGGTCGGGTCTGGTGCCGTTTTGCCTGTCCGCTGGCGGCGTTGATGAACATCTATGCACGCTTCTCACGCTTTCGCATCATCGCCGATAAGAAACGGTGCATCTCCTGCAATCTCTGCACGGCTGTCTGCCACCAGGGGATCGATGTGATGGGATTTGCCCAGCGGGGGATCCCGGTCGAGGATCCGCAATGCGTACGATGCAGCGCTTGTGTGGAGGAGTGTCCGACGGCGGTGCTACGCTTTGGCGAGGTGGATCGAGATGGCCGTGTGGTTCGTCTCGATCGACTCGAGGCGACCATCTAGGCGACCAGTTAGTCGTGGATCAGCGGCGCGGAGCGGCTCCCGAGAAGGGCAGCGGAAGGCCATCTGCTCCGAGCCCCCATCCTGCAAGCGACTCGTTGCGTCCCGCAGCAATCATCTTTCTTTTCTTCGACAGTGCCATGCGGGTCACTGCGTTGGAGATGTCCGAGAGCGCTTTACGGCGCGGGCCGAGCAGTTCATCTCCGTCTTCATCGAGAAACTGATCGATGGCACGCATCCTCATCGAGGCCGAGATGGTCGGTGGAAGATGACCGACCTGTGCCAGAGCGGTGATCAGTTTGTGGCGACTCGGGATACGACCGACGGCGGCATCATCGAGATCGACGATTCCCAGTTCCCAGGGCCCCTCGGCGGGACCACTCACCAGCACGTTGTGCGGTGCAAGATCGCGAGTATCGAATCCCCGCGAGAGTACCTGTTGAAGTCTGGATCCGATCCAGCGACAGAAACGAAATTGATCGCTGGGGCGCCAACCGTGATGACTGCAGCGTGCCATCCAGTGATGAATCGGTTCACCGGGAGTCCACGAACTGATCAGCACCGCCTCTTCTCCGGTGGTGTCGAGCACCCAGGGAATCGGCAGAGGCAAACCGATGCGTAACCCGGCTTCCATCGCCCGCCACGATCGAAACGCTCGTTGCCAGCGCCAGTGGCGTAGTAATCCTCGCGAGAATCTTCGAGCGATTCCTCGTAGTGATGCGGGGCCGGTCGGCAGGTAGACCTTGCGAGCATAGCGACAGCCCTGCCATTCGATGGATTCCAGTCGACCTCTTCGTCCACTGGCCACGATCGAATCCTCGGCCACATCGAGCAACTGTCGTGCGAGCAGGGAATCGCACTCGGTACCGAGGAGGAATCGGTCATGGATCGAAATTGAATCCCGTGGCACCCTGACTCCCTTCACTGCCACCGATGACCCGGTGGCGCTGGCTGCACGGGGAGATGGTAGCCCCTTGGCTCGATGGGACAAGGCAACCGAACTACCGATGGGGCAGGAGGCACGATGATCATCGAGGTGGAATCTCATCCCCTGCTCGATCCGCTGGCGATCCGTGCGGAACTTGCCGGGCCACAGGGAGAGCAGAGTCCCGAGTGGTTAGAGCAACTGC
>DUAN01000214.1:0-1658 GCA_012960845.1 Planctomycetota bacterium
GCAACTGTCGTGCGAGCAGGGAATCGCACTCGGTACCGAGGAGGAATCGGTCATGGATCGAAATTGAATTCCGTGGCACCCTGACTCCCTTCACTGCCTCCGATGACCCGGTGGGGCTGATTGCACGGGGAGATGGTAGCCCCTTGGCTCGATGGGACAAGGCAACCGAACTATCGATGGGGCAGGAGGCACGATGATCATCGAGGTGGAATCTCATCCCCTGCTCGATCCGCTGGCGATCCGTGCGGAACTTGCCGGGCCACAGGGAGAGCAGAGTCCCGAGTGGTTAGAGCAACTACTGACCGCCGCTGCGGGCCCTGAATCGGTCGATGAGCAGTGCAAGAAGCACATTCGAGCTCTGTTGAGGCATGGTGGTTATCGTCCTGCGGGTCGTGGCAAACCCTCCAGCGAGTGGCTGGTGGCGGCGGCCGCTCGAGGGGCGTTGGCTTCGATCTTGCCGCTGGTCGATGTGGGGAATGCGGTCTCTCGCAGCGCGGGAATCCCACTCAGCGTGGTCGACCTCGATCGGCTGGAGGGGCCGCTGAAGATCTCGCTGGGAAGTGCCGGAGAGAGTTACATCTTCAATCGTTCCGATCAGCAGATCGATCTGGCCGGGCTGCTGTGCCTGAGAGATGGTCTGGGCCCCTGTGCCAATGCGGTCAAGGATTCTCAACGATCGAAGACGGACGCCACTACTTGTAAGGTGTTGATCCTGATCTGGGGGACGATCGATCTACCGGGTGCCGCCAGACGGATGGGGAATCGGCTACGACAGTTACTGGAGCGGCTGGGAGCGGAGGTCGAGGAGCTTGGATTTCATCGAGATGGCCCGAAGGAATGACTGCACTCTGGTCGCTGGAGCCACTAGAATGGCACTCTCGGTCAGAGCCTGACCCTTTTGAGTGATGTGCCCTTCATGGGTTGGAGTCTCGATTGACCCTTGCAACCGTGGACCAGCTGATCGAGGAGATTTCCCGTGGTGGGATGGTCATCCTCATCGACGATGCCCATCGTGAGAACGAGGGGGATCTGGTGCTGGCCGCCGAGTCGATCACGGCGGAGCAGGTCAACTTTTTCGCCACCCATGCACGGGGCCTGATCTGCGCTCCACTGGGGCCCGAGATCGTCGAGCGACTGCAACTGCCGACGATGCACTCGCAACCGAGTGATCCGACCGAGTGTGCCTTCACCATCTCGGTCGATTCCAGAGATGGGATCTCGACCGGAATCAGCGCCTTCGATCGAGCCCACACTCTTCGTCATCTGGCCCATCCAGATTCGACCCCGGAAGATTTCAATCGGCCCGGTCATATCTTCCCGCTGAAGGCGAAGCCTGGCGGAATCCTCAGCCGACAGGGCCACACCGAGGCTTCTGTTCATCTGATGCGTAGAGCAGGACTGCAACCCGCAGCGGTGATCTGCGAGGTGATGAATAAAGATGGATCGATGGCGAGGCTGGAGGATCTGAAGAAGTTCGCACAACTGCATGGTCTGCTGCTGGGAACCATCGCCAGCCTGGTGGAGGAGTGCCAGAAATCGCCGATTCCCGAGGCGATCGGCAGTGTTGCGGAGAAGTCGGTGAAACTCTCTTCGGCACAACTTCCGACCCCCTATGGTCTGTTCGAAATCGAGTCGTGGAGCGTCGACTGCGGGGAACC
>DUAN01000214.1:1814-11780 GCA_012960845.1 Planctomycetota bacterium
GGATCGAAAGAGCGGGGAGCTCTGCTCTACTTGCCTCAGGAGGGGCGTGGTATCGGGCTGACTCGAAAGATCCAGGCGTATCACCTGCAGCAGCGCGAAGGTCTCGATACGGTCGAGGCGAATGAGCGTCTCGGTTTTCCACCGGACCTGCGTGATTACTCCGATGCGGCGGCCATCTTGCGGGCACTGGGGGGGACTCAGGTGCGATTGTTGACCAACAATCCAGCCAAGGTCGAGGGCCTGGTCAGCCACGGCGTCGATGTGGTCGAACGGATCTCCATCGAACCGGAGCCGGGACCGATCAATCTGGGCTACCTGCGCGCCAAGAAGAACAAGATGGGGCACCTCTTCGAGGCGATCTGAGCCGCTCGTCTCGAGCACTGAAGAGTAGATGAAGAGCGGGCCCGCAGGGGGATACCCTGCGGGCCCGTTTCATTTCTTTCCGATCAGTCCGAACCCGGTGGTGAAACCTAGTTACAGACCGCAGTGTTGTAGTTGGGGCAATCGAGCGTATCCACGGTCGGATCGATGCCACAGGTGGACGGGCCTGGCGCCGGCGGCTCGACACCACCAGCGAAGATGTAGTTGAGGACCGAGATCGCGTCGGAGATGTCGACACCGCCGTCATCATTGGTGTCGATCGAGTCGAGACAGGGGGAAGGAGTGGCCTGGAACAGGTAACTCAGGGTTCCGATGGCGTCGGAGATATCGACTCCGCTGTCGCCGTTGACGTCGCCACGCTTGAAGCGCTCAGGCAAGCACATCATGATGCAACTGATCGACGGCATGGTTTCACCACAGCCGCCTGATCCACTGATCTCCAGCGAGAAATCGACCAGCTCTGCTGGAAGAATATGGGAGGTCGTGGTGGCGGTTCCTAACAACGTGCTGACCAGAACACCATCGACACTGAAGGTGAGGTCCTGGTAAGTCGGATCATTGTTGGTCCAACTCATGGTGACGGTGCAGGTTTCGTGATCGATGGTGCAGAGCAGATCCGAGGGTCCGATGGAGGGGGGAGTCTGGCTGCAAGTCCCGCTTCCGAGTCCGGCGGCCGAGGCCGTCAAGTTGCGGATTCCGACCACCTCGTAGTTCGCCGCCACTCCGTCGGTGAGGGAGATCAGAAGGCTGGTATCGGTACCGGCATGAGAGGTGGTGGCACCGTCCCTGGTGATCTCGATGGAGTCGTAGAGTCCACCATTGGTCCAGGAAAGGGTCGCGTCACAGGTGCAGGGATCGTCGACGGTGACGGTGACTCCCGTGGGAGCCGGAGTCTCGACGGAAAGGCTTCCGTGGTCGAGGATCGGCTGTTGAGAAACCCCGCCGACCGAGATCACGCAGTTCACCGACGGGCTACCGAGGGTGTTGATGAAGGTCAGGTTCGAGGACGAGCCAGGCTCGGCGGTGGCGCTGAGACTGTACTGGATCACCGCGACCTGGTGAGTTCCGACAGGGATCGACTCGAGTGGTGGAGACAGGCTGACGATGGCACCCACGACGACTCCCGTTCCACCGATAGGAGACAGTTCAAAGTGGAAGTAATCGGCACCACTGCCGGCGTTGGCACTGGCGAGTGCCGAGCCTTCAGTGACCAAGGTTGCAATCAAGAGTGTGGAATCATGAATCAGGCCAAATTGGAATCCCTGGGCAGGACTGGGGGTTTCCAGGTTGATGGTCGCTTCGATGGTCGCCCCGGGTAAACCAGAGGTGGGGACCGAGTGAAGTGCATAATTTTGGGCTTGAATGCCAGAAACG
This sequence comes from Planctomycetota bacterium, assembly GCA_012960845.1. Lineage (GTDB taxonomy): Bacteria > Planctomycetota > UBA8108 > UBA1146 > UBA1146 > QNYK01. Next base: position 3,570 of record DUAN01000214.1, read on the forward strand.
CAGATCATGAGGCAAATCGCCCCTGTAATACTCTTCCAGAACAGCATGCTGTGAATCCTTCCTCGCTTTGTAGCCCGGCCTCCGAACAGAGGAGCCGGAAAACCGCTCTCCCTGTCCGAAGAGTCGGAAGGGCGGAAGATTCCATTCTATAGGGCTTACAACAGTTTACTAGAAGTTGTTTGTAAAACGAAATGTCTCATATACGACTGGCTCGCAGACTCCGGATTCGCCGCAAGGAGTAGTTCCTTGCAGTGAATGGAGAGAGGAAAAGGAGGCCGAACTTTCCCGCGAGCCCCACAGGTCGGAACTAGTTTCCGACTGCTGTCAGGAAAGTTCGGTCACCGAAGTGCAGACCGATTGCGGCTGCACTGTTCATTCTGGCCCTCAACGAGGGATGAGAATGGTGGTTCCGATCCGGATCGAGTGGATGTCGTCGAAACGAGACGGGTTCGCCGAGACCAGATCGCGCCAGCGCTGACCGGTGCCATAGAAGCGTTTCGACAGCGACCAAAGTGTATCCCCCTGGCGCAAGCGATAGGTCCGATCGAGCGGATCGAGCGATGAGATGTCGGGCACAGGATCGATGAAGGGGGTCGCTTCGAGGTCGCGAGGAGCGATCGCCTGAGCGACCGGCTCGTCCCAGGTCAGGTCTTCTTCGAAACGAGCCTGGTCACTATCCGAGGAACTTCCCAGCGGAATCGGAATGACCATCAGCGGATAAAGGGTTCTCTCACCATTGACCTCCTGGTAGCGCCAGAAGGGGAAGAACCAGTTGCCATGACTCTCCTCTCCGGCGCTGGTGATGGCACGGCTCTCGGTGGTGCCGGCAATCCATAGCGGTCCGGCACTGATGCGTTCTCGGGCCACCGCCACCCCGTCGATCTGTTCAGTGGTGGTCATGTCGTAGGAGAGGAGTCCACCGAGGACCGCCATCCCTTGCTGTTCTTCGTTTCTCACCTGCCAGGTACCGGTGACCATCGCCGCGACATCGGCGGGGCCGACTTCCGAACCCAGCGGGCGATCACGATCGACCGGTGAGGAACTACATCCGACAGCGCAGGTCAGCAGCAGGAGGATCAGACTCGACCTGGTCGGAGAACGCAGAGACGAAGAAAGTCGAGATGGGTGGGAGAGGGACGGAGCGGTGGCACCGTCAGTGGGATCAAATTTTTGGTCTTGCACGACACGCCCTTTCAGAGGCTGTAGTCGAGCGGCGCGGTGTAATTCTATGGAATTTACTACTTTCTCACAAGGCCACCTGAGATGAGCCCGATGGGGATGATCAGGATCGCCGCAGAGACCCAGTAGGGAGCAGAAGGACCCACTTGCCAGTAGAGGATGGCGGCAAAGATAGGGCCGATCGCTCGTGCGAGACTGCCCAGTGAACGGAAACTGCCCAGTACCTCCCCTTGCTCGAGAGGACCCACCGACTCGCTGACGATGGTCGATAGCATCGGCATCACCATCGCCGCCCCGACCGACAGGGGGATCAGTGAAAGCCACAATTGCCACTCGAGGGTGGCGATGGCAATTCCCATCAGACCGACAATGACCAGGCAAAATCCGCTCAGGGAAGTGGCATGAGGGCCCCATCGTCGAGCCAAGGGTCGCGACAAACCGCCCTGAACCAGCGCCAGGACCAAGCCGATGGAAACGAACATCACGGCGATGTCGGTGCTCTGCCAGGAGAAGCGCTGCTGCACCAGGAAGGCGAGGGTGAACTCCATGCCGCTGAATCCGATCAGGTAGATCAGATTGGCCAGTTGAACCCGCCGCACCTGGTGGCCCCAGTGGCCGCCGAGAGAGATCTGCCAGCGCAAAGGTCTCGGGGGGAATCCAGCGGGTCGAGTTTCCTTCAGGCGCAACCACACCCACAGCCAGTTGATGGCGGAGAGTAGACAGACGCCGAGCGCCGCCGCCGTGAAACTACTGGTGGCGAGCAGTGCGCCCCCTTCCTCGGCGGGCCAGAGGGGGGTCATATCGATCAGGCTGAGTGCGCCACCGATGGCAGGGCCGAGGATGAAGCCGAGCCCGAAGGAGGCTCCGATCAATCCCATGCCTCGAGCTCGTTCCGGTCCGGGGGTCAGATCCGCCACTGCTGCGGTGGCTGCCGAGATGTTTCCACCGGCGATTCCCGCCAGCACTCGCGACAGGACCAGCAGCGCAAAGTTTCCGCTGAAGGCCCAAAGGAGCGCCGCCATCAGGTTTCCCCAGATGGTGATCAGCAGCACCGGTCGACGACCGATGCGATCGGAAAGGCTGCCCCAGAAGGGACTCAGGAGAAATTGCAGGAAGGAGTAGATCGATCCGAGGACCCCGCCGAAGAGGACCACCAGACGGGGTTCATCGATTTGCGGTGAAAGCGATCGCAGGGCATCGAGCCATCCCTCGAGCCATGGGTCACCGCGATAGGAATCGAGGATGGCAGGAAACAGCGGAAAGATGATGGAGAAACCGACCAGGTCGATGAACAGGGTCAGTAGTATCGGACCCAGTCCTGGTCGAGCGGCGGCGGCCTGACCTTCGGAATCGGATTTGGATGAGGGCACGGGTCTCGCTTTCGAGCGGGGTGAACATCTTTCGATTCTCCGATAGGGATCCTCCGATGCGGCTCCCGAACAGGGTAGGATCCTCACCATCGAAGGGCTTGCGGTCAAGGGAGCCATCGAGGTCGTTGCTGGGAATGGTCTGCTGGGGCTGGTTCGTAGGAGCCAGGCGGTCTATTCTCTGGTCATCGCGTCGTCAACGAAGGAGGCACGGGAGAAATGTCTCGAAAAGAGTCCGAATCATCCGCCGAGCGGCGGCAAGTCACTGCCGAAGCGGTCGGTACTGACGAACGCCTCGGTGACGAGCAAATCCGCCCGAGCCAGCTCTCCGAGTTCATCGGGCAGAGCAGTGTGGTCGGGAACATGAAGGTGTTTCTCGGGGCCGCCAAGGAGCGGGGGGAGGCGCTCGATCATGTCCTCTTGTCGGGGATGCCTGGGCTCGGAAAGACCACACTCGCCGGCTTGATTGCCGGTCATATGGAGGTGGGTTTTCGATCCACCAGTGGACCGGTGCTGGAAAAGGCCAAGGATCTGGTCGGTCTTTTGACCGAACTGGAAGAGGGCGACGTGCTCTTCATCGATGAGGTGCACCGCATCAGCCGGGTGGTCGAGGAGTACCTCTACACCGCCATGGAAGACTTCCAGATCGACATCATCATCGATTCGGGACCCAACGCACGCTCGATGCGGATCCATCTGCCTCGTTTCACGCTGGTCGCTGCCACCACACGAGAGGGCAATCTGACCGCACCCTTTCGAGCTCGATTTGGAATTCAGGAGAAACTGGAGTTGTATGACGATGACGAGATCGTCGAGGTGCTCCTTCGAAGTGCACGGATCTTTAACCTCGATGTGACCCGCCAGGGGGCCGAAGCGCTCGCCGGTCGTTGCCGCGGGACACCGAGGATCGCCAATCGATATCTCAAGCGGGTCCGTGATTTTGTCCAGATGCAGGGGCATTCACAGATCGATGAGGGCGCCGCCAACGATGGGCTGAGCCGTCTGGGGGTCGACCCCGATGGGCTCGATGCCCTCGATCGGAGGATCTTGCAAACGGTCGCCCGTGCCGAAGGGCAGGCGGTCGGGATCAAGACCATTGCGGTGACCGTCGGCGAAGAGGAACGAACCATCGAGGATGTTCACGAACCCTATTTGATCCGCTGTGGTTTTCTTGCCAAGACTCCGCGAGGGCGAGTGCTCGGGCCTCGATTCAGGGATGATCAGATCGACGAGGCGGTGCCACCATCTCATTCTGCGCCAACATCCCAGGGTGCGCTCGACCTGGAAGGCCGCTCGTGAGCCGGGTGCTGGTCGTGGCAGCGATCCTCGCGCTAGGATCGTGGGGACTGCTGAAGGATCCGCTGGCCGGCTCTCTCGTGGCGCACACGCCTTTCCAGCCGACCGGCGAGCCCCTCATCGGGATTCTCCTCGACGAGGGTCAGTTTCGCCGCACTGTCCAATCATCCACTGGCCAATTGCAGATCCGCTGGGCCGGAGATTCGGCGACGATTGCCGCTCCGGTCGAGGTGATCGCGGCTGCCGGGGTGATTCACATCGGCGATCGTCGATGGACTGATCCGGTCTGGATTCGCTCGCGGACCGGTGAGATGCAGATCGGAGATCGATATCACGAGGGGTGGGTCGAATGGATTCCCCAATCCGAGGCGACCGGCTGGCAGATGATCGAGCGACTGTCGCTCGAACGATATCTGCTGGGAGTCGTCACTCGCGAGATGTCCGCCAGCAGTTTTCCTGCGGCGGCACTGCAGGCGCAGGCGATTGCCGCTCGAACCTATGCTTTGTTCCAGATGGAGGCGCGCGGTCGAGGTCGATCTTATGACCTGCGAGGCGACACCCGCAGCCAGGCCTATGGCGGTACCGCGAGGGTGCCGAAGGAAGTGATCGCTGCCGTCGAACAGACGCGAGGTCAGATCTTGCTCTGGCAAGGAAAACTATTCGAGAGCTTCTTCCATTCGACCTGCGGCGGTCAAACCTGTTCTGCAGCAGAGAGTTACTTCATCCGAGGGGTTCCGACGATGCCGAGCGTTCGTTGCGATGGTTGCCAGAGCAGTCGATTTTTTCGCTGGAGTGAGGAAGTGCCACGAAAGCACCTGGCAGATGCTGTGGCCTACCTGTGTCAGGGGACCGGGATCCAGCTGGGCAAAATCGACACGGTGGTGGCCGTCGATGCCGCGGAGTCTGGACATGTGCCGTATCTACGCATCGATCACAGCCTCGGTTCCTTCGAGGTCGATAGCAAACGCTTGCGTACGACTCTTCGCAGTCGTGGTCGTCACAAATTGCGCTCGACCAACTTTGTCGTGCAGCCCTCTGCCAGTGGATTTCTCTTCTCCGGGAGAGGATGGGGACACGGAATCGGCATGTGCCAGGTCGGTGCCCAGGGCTATGCCAGGCGAGGCGCCAATGATGTGTGGATTCTTCAGCATTACTATCCAGGGGTCGAGATCAGGAGTTGCTGGTGATGGAGAAGATCGAAGCACAGCACCCGATGCTCGATGGTTTTTCTTTCGAGCTGGAAGCGGGATCGCAACGAGGTCCTCGAGCCGCCACCCTGACGACACCGCGAGGCAAGATCGAGACTCCTGCTTTCATGCCGGTCGGAACCCAGGGCACCGTAAAAGGGGTGACCCCGGATCAACTGCGTTCGATTGGCACCCAGGTGGTCCTCTCCAACACATACCATCTCGCCGTCAGGCCGGGAGCCGACACGGTTCGCGAACTGGGAGGGCTACACCAGATGATGGGTTGGCAAGGGCCGATCTTGACCGACTCCGGTGGTTTTCAGGTCTTCTCCCTCGGCCATCGCAATCGTATCGAGGAGCAGGGAGTCCACTTTCGCAACCACATCGATGGAGACGCGCTACTCCTGACCCCGGAGTCGGTGCTCGATCTGCAGGCCCGCATCGGCAGTACCATCGCAATGGTGCTCGATGTCTGCCCTCCTGCGGGAGTCGATCGTGACGTGGCCGCCTCTGCGCTGGCGCGCACCGAACGATGGGCGATGCGTGCGATCGAACACCGTCATCGATTGGAACTGTTCGAACCGATGGCACTCTTTGGCATCCTGCAAGGGGGAGTCGAGGAGGATCTCAGGAGAGAAGGGGCACAACGACTTCGGGAACTACCCTTCGATGGATATGCCATCGGGGGAGTCAGTGTCGGAGAGAACCGAGATGCGATGCTGGCGACCATCTCCGATGGTGCGCAACATCTCCCCATCGACCGGCCGCGCTACCTGATGGGCGTGGGTGGTCTCGAGGAGTTCATTGTGGCGATCGAGGCGGGGATCGACATGTTCGATTGCGTGATCCCGACCAGAAATGCGCGAAATGCCACCCTCTTCCTCTCCGACGGATCGTCTCTCAATATCCGCAATTCGGTGCATCGCCGGGATCGAGAGCCGCTGGAGCAGGGGTGTGATTGCCCCGCCTGCCTCCAGTTCAGCCGTGGCACCCTTCATCACCTCTATCTGCGCAAGGAGATGCTGGGCTACACCCTCGGGTCTCTGCACAACCTGAGGGTCTTCCACAGGTTCCTTGAAAGAGCGCGTCAGGCGACTCTGGAAGGGTCCTGGGAGCAGTTCAGGGGGGCATTCTTGTCACGATTCCATTCCCGGTCTGGTTGAATCCTGAGCAGTGGGGCACTAAGATTCGCAACTCCCCATCGGCGTACATCTTGCGATGTGGCTCAGGGGGCTGATTTGCGATTTGCAGATCGATGCTTGACCAGGAGCCGCGAAAGGACCAGCGATGCTGTCAGTCTTCACGTTCATCACGGGGTCGATTCCCGGACAGATCCATTGCGCAGCGCTGCTGGCGCAGGAAACCGTTCCCCCGGTGGCCGAAGGTGCTGCCGAACCGGGACTGTTCGCTTACTTGCCGTTGTTCGCCATGATGGCAGGGGTGTTCTACTTCATGCTGATTCGCCCGCAACGCAAGCAAGCCCGTGAGCATGAGCAACTACTCTCAGGAATTCAAAAACACGACAATGTACGCACGGCCGGTGGGATTGTCGGCAAGGTGGCGCAGGTCGATGCCGATCATGATCTGGTGATCTTGACCATCGATGAATCGAAAAATGTTCGAATGAGAGTGGCTCGCCAGTCGGTGGTCGCTGTTCTTTCGAAAGAGGATGCCCCACCCAAGATCATGGAAGAGGATAACGCACGATGATGTCCAAGTTTTTCCGCGGGTATTTCCTGCTGGCTCTGCTGATTGCAGGTTGCATCTATTCCCTTGGGGATTACCAGACGAGTATCAAGAAGGGGATCGATCTCGAAGGCGGCTCGGAACTCCTGTACGAGATTCCGCTGGAAAATGTTCCTGCATCCCAGAGGTCCAGCGTCGCCTCCGATGTGAAGGATGTGATCTCTGCCCGATTCGACAGCTTTGGCCTCAAGGAGATCAGCGTTGCCATCTCTGGCAATAACAGACTGCTGATCCAGTTGCCCGGATCGGACAATGATGCGCTCGAGCGCCTCAAGGGTCAGATCGAGCGAGCGGGCCAGTTGAACATCCATCTGGTCTCGGCTGCAGAATACAGCAGCCCGACGGTGGTCGCAGAGATCGAGGCGGACATGACCCGCCGAACACAGGCGATGATGGCCTACAACTCGCTCCCCGTTGACCAGCAAGACCCGCTACTGGTTCCGGCAGAACTCGACCGGATCGTGACCTACCGCAAGCCCGATCAGAACGGTAATCGCGGGCAAGCGGTGGTGGTCGAGAATGGCCCCGAGAACCGTGTCTCCGGCTCGTTCATCCAGAGTGCCAGCAGTGGATTTGATCAAACCAGTGCGCCTGCAGTCAATTTCACCTTCGGTGGTGCCGGCAGCACTCTCTTCGGTAACCTGACTCAGAATGTCGGCAGATCCCTCGCCATCGTTCTTGACGGTGTTGCTGTGAGTGTCGCCACCATCAATGAGCCGATCTACAGTCGCGGACAGATCAGCGGTTCCTTCACCCGCGCCGAGGTCGATGACATCGTGACCCTGCTTCGTGCCGGTTCACTACCAACGAAGCCGGTGCTGAAGAGTCAGCAGACGGTCGGTTCGGTTCTCGGAAAAGAATCGGTCGACCGAGGAACCCAGGCGATGATCTACGGCTTCTTGCTGGTGGTCGTCTTCATGCTGCTCTATTACCGCGCCGCAGGATTGGTGGCCGTCCTTTCACTGTTCTTCAACCTGATGCTGGTGCTGACACTACTGGTCATCTTCCGCAACACCCTGACCTTCCCGGGAATGGCCGGCATGCTGTTGACGGTTGGAATGGCGGTCGATGCCAACATCCTGATCTTCGAGCGAATCCGCGAGGAGCGTGATCGAGGAAAGCAGTTACCCGCGGCGTTCAAGGCAGGTTTTCAACGAGCCTTCTGGACCATCTTTGATGCCAATCTGACCACCCTGATCACCGCCTTCGTGCTGTTCCAGTTCGGAACCGGACCGGTCAAGGGATTTGCCGTGGTGCTGTCGATTGGAATCTTCACCTCCTTCTTCTGCTCGATCTTTGTCAGTCGTCTGCTACTCAGCTCGATGATCGACGCAGGAGTCATCAAGGAACTCAAGATGGGGCGCTTGGTTTCAAAGACCAGTATCGATTTCATGTCGATGCGTGGCGTGGCTCGGGTGCTCTCGATCATTCTGTTG
>DUAN01000215.1:0-2515 GCA_012960845.1 Planctomycetota bacterium
CTCGCCGAGGTGGAGGCCTTTCCCGGAAAAGGTCGCCTCCTTCGAGATGGTCTGTTGAGCCGCAGGTGTCAACGATCCTCCACCCTTGAAGCCACCTTGGAGATCACCTCCATGGTGATATCGAGGTCTTTGCGGGCCCAGACGCTGACAAAAACCTTGAAATCGGCACCCCGAGCCACGCTGTTGAGCACCAGATCGAGTTCATGTTCGTTGGCCACCTCCTGGATGGCGTCCCGAATGATCTTGATCAGACCATCGCGACGAAGATTGAAACGGGATTTGAATTCCTGTTCCAGATCCTCCGACATCCAGGTCAACTCAGCCTTTGCCAGGGTGAACCGTTTCTCCGCCTCTCGCCGGGCGTCAGTTCCGGGCAGCAACTGACTCGCTTCCTGCTGGATTCGACTCAACGATGTCTCCTGAATGCGAAGATCTTCTTCCATCTTGCGCCGCAATTGACTGAACTCGTTGGTGATCACTTTTCCCTGTGGAATCTGGTCGAGAACCGACTGCACGTCGCAAACTCCGACTCTGTGTGATTCCAGTTCGACACCGTTACCGGAGAGTCCCTGCTGGAGAGACAGCATGCATGTAATGGTGACCAGTACCAGGCACACTGCTCTGATCAGAATCTGGGAGTGCGTACTTTTGATTGTTTGATCGACAGGTTTCATCTTGTCTTCTTTCAAGATCCCGGAAAGGATTCGTAAGCTAAATCTCCGAAGCGAAGTTGGTCTGCATGGAAGGCGAGTTCGATCGAACCGGTGCGGCCCTTTCGCTGCTTGGCCACGATCACCTCGGCTTTTCCCTTGGCGTCCTCGTCGTCGGGACTGTAATACTCCTTACGATACAGCAACATGATCACATCAGCATCCTGCTCGATGGCTCCCGATTCCCTGAGATCCGACATTCTGGGCTTGTTGCCGTCGCGAGATTCGACCGCTCGTGACAGCTGTGAAATCGTCAGGATCGGAACCTGCAGTTCTCTGGCCAGTTGTTTCATGGAACGGGAAATCTGCGAGATTTCCTGTTGCCGATTCTCTACCCGACCACCCATCTCCAGCAATTGCAGGTAGTCCACCACGATCAGTCCCAGTTTCTTCTGATGATGGAGTCGTCTGGCACGTGCACGAATCGACAGGGCGTTCAGACCAGGAGAGTCGTCGATATAGATCGGCGCTTCTCTCATCCGGTCGACTCCCTGGATGATCTGGCTCCACTCCATGTCGTTGAGTTTCGCTTTTCGCATCTTGGTAGCGCTGACATGGGAGGCTGCACTGAGCAGATTCATCGCGATCTGGTCATAACCCATTTCAAGGCTGAAGATGGCGACTGGAACCTTGTTGATCAATCCGGCATGACGAGCCACATTGAGAGCGAAAGTCGTTTTCCCCATCGCTGGACGACCTGCCACCACCACCAGGTCGGTGGGTTGGAGACCGTTGGTCAGTTCATCGAGATCCTTGAAACCGGTCAGAACACCGACCGATCCCTTTTCCCACTCCTCGATGTTCTGGATGACCTTGTCGAGGCTTTCATGCATGGTATGGACACCTTGCTTCGAATCGTCCTCGGCCAGTGCCAGTACCTGGCCACCCGCTTCATCGATCAGGTCACGAACCTTACCAGACCCGGATCGTGCTCTGGTTTCCAGATCCTGACACATCTCAATCACCCGTCGCCGTTGAGAGGCTTCCTGGATGATCCTGGCATATTCAAGAAGATTGGAACTGGTCTGAACCCTACTGGTCAGATCGACCAGGTACTCCTCACCGCCGGCCTGATCCAGTCGACCGCTCGCTCGCAGTCGATCGATCAGCATCACGGCATCTGCGACCCCCTCATCGGCCCACAAATGCAGCATTTCGTCGTAGATGATTCGGTGACGGGAGAGGTAAAATTCGTCCCCCTTGACCGATCCCATGACCGAATGACTGTTGGCTCCCCCCAGCATCAGTGAGCCGAGCAGGCTCACTTCTGCATCGAGGCTATGAGGTAGCGTGATCGCCTCTTGTGAGTCTTCGACCATGATCTTCTGGATCCCCTCCGGTGCCTGTATAGAGTCTCAAATCATCCGTCCCGCTGGATTCAATTTGAGCCCGGATCGCCGCATCCGGGTCACCGGGAAATGACCCTACCGGAGCCCGAGGGCGGAAGGAAGGGGAGGACGAAACTCCCGCCTCGATCATGGCTTGGGACCAGGGCCGTTCGGTCACTTCGACAGCGACACTGCGAATCCGCACCACTCGAGGCGACAATTCGTCAGTCTGTTTCGGACGGGCTCGCGGCTTCATCGGAATCCACAGCACCCTCGTCATCATCGTCTGCCTTGACAACCCATACCTTGATGACCGATGTGACCTCCGAAAGAATGCTCACATTCAAGTTATAGATCCCGAGTTCCTTGATGGGTTTCTCCAGTTCGATCCACTTCGGATCCAGATCGATACCTTCTCCAGCAAGCTGCTCCGAGATATTCTCCACCGTCACCGAGCCAAAGAGATGTCCTTCCTCC
>DUAN01000215.1:2545-11532 GCA_012960845.1 Planctomycetota bacterium
TGCGCCGTTGATTTGTTCGGCGAGCCCTCTCATCTCAGCATTACGCTCGGTTTCTTCCAGTTCGACACGTCGCTTTTGCGCATCGATCCACTGCAGATTGGCCTGTCCCACCTCGACACCGATTCCTTGCGGAATCAGGTAGTTTCGGGCGTAACCAGGTTTCACATCGATCACTTCGCCGATCTCGCCCAGTTCCTTGATGTTCTTCTTGAGAAACAATTTCATCGCTTTAGCTCCAGTTACCATTCCCCGTCGGGGAGTTCTACAAGGTGATATTCATTCCCCAACGGATCACTGCCCGTAAGGAACCAATGCCATGAAACGGGCCTGGTGGACCGCTCTCTTGATGCGGTGTTGCATCCTCGAATCACAGCCGATTTGCCTGCGAGAGGTGAGTTTCCCGCCGCCAGTCAGCAACTTGTGTAGAAGGTCGACATTCTTGTAGTCGATGTAGGTCATATCTGCGACCACCGACTTCTTATCCCTGCGTCCAAACATGTTGATCTCTTTCAGCCCTAGAAGGGCACCTCGTCATTAAAAGGTTGGCCCTGGGGAAACTCGTTGGTCGAGCCCCCAGGGTTCTGTCCGGCGGTTTCCGAGCTCTGCTCGCCGGCCCCCGAGCTCTGCTCGCCGGTCGTGGAGTAGCCACCCTGTGTGGATCCACCCTCGCTACTGCGCGGCATGAAGTGGACCCGATCGGCGACCACGGTCAGCTTGCTACGATTCTTACCGCTCTCCTTGTCGGCCCACTGGTCGAACTTGAGTCTTCCCTCGACCACGACCTGCTTGCCCTTGCTGAGGTACTGATTGCAATTTTCGGCCTGGCGACCCCAGACGGTGACCGTCACGAAGCAGGTCTCTTCCTGCAATTGATCCGATCCCTGCTTGCGGTAACGGCGATTCGAGGCGAGCCCGAGATCACAGACTGCAGTTCCCCCGGCAATCATCCGGAGTTCGGGATCCCGTGTCAGATTACCCGCGATGAAGACCCTGTTGATTTCCATGACTCCCTCTTCTCGTTACAAAATTACTGTGTTTCTTCCTCGGTACTGGCCACTTCTTCGACCGCTTCTTCCGCCGCATCTTCGACTACATTTTCGCTCGATGCCTCGGCATCCGCTGGCGTCTCAACAGGGTCCACTTGCGCATCGCTGCTGGTCGATGGGAGGTCCTCCGCGACCACTGCTTCTTTGGCAGTTTCGCCGGCATCCCCATCATCCGTCGATTCCGACCTGGTGGTGGGCTCGGTCGCTTCGGCAGCAGGCTTGTTCGCTTCCGCTGCCGATCTCGCGGCAGACTCGGCACTCCTTGCCGCAGCTTCCTTGCGCTTGGCCATCTCTACTTTGAGGAAATCCTCCTGGATGATCAACATCCGCAAGATCTTCTCGTTGAGTTGACCGTCACTGCGGATCGAAGCGATGGCTCCGGTATCGGAGGTGAAGTAGGCGAGGAAGTAGACCCCTCGCTTGACTCCCTTGACTGGATAGGCCAGGCGCTGTTCCGGCCATCGTTCCGCATATTCGATGGTTGCGCCGTGGTTTTCGATCAAGGCACGAATCTGCACCTCGATCTCGCTCCATTCGGATGCTGCTTCGGTGGCAGCGACGAGGAATAATCCCTCGTAAAGTCGTTCGGTCAAGATGGTCTCCTCTAGATCTACTGAAGATCATGATCCGCAGCCTCGCCCCCCCGATGACCGTCAGGGAATCTATACGAAGGCCGCACCTGTTTTTTATCCACGCACTCACGCACCGAGTGACTCAAGTGTCGAGTGACTCAAGTGTCGAGTGACTCAAGTGTCGAGTGACTCACGCACTCACGCATCGAGGCGCCAAGAGTCGAGGCGCCAAGAGTCGAGGCGCCAAGAGTCGAGTCTCTCAAGAGACGATGGCGTGATCGGGACAGCGGTCTCATGGCTCTATCCCGGTATCCGCCAAACCAACGTCATTCAAACCCTCCGGAATCTCGATCTCCGGTTCGGGAAGCGGCCCATTGTAGCGACGAGCCGCATTCATTACACCCTCAACCAGCCAGCAAAGTACCGATTCGGTCGCCCGGGCCAGAGATCGCTCAAGATCGTGTTTCTGCGGCCCCTCGGGTCGCTCCAGCACATGCTCGGAGACATCCTGGCCCGCTTCTGGACGGCCGATCCCGATGCGACAGCGCGCCACCTTCTCGGTTCCCAGAGCCGAGATGATATCTTCCAGCCCCTTCTGCCCCCCCGATGAGCCGTGTCCGCGGATACGGATGGTTCCCGGTGGAAGATCGAGATCGTCGACCACCACCAGACATTGCGGAACGGTCAATTGATGGTGCTCGAGAAAGAGCCTCACCGGCTCTCCACTGAGGTTCATGAAACGGGTCGGTTTGAGCACATGGACCTTGCGCCACTTCCATGATCCAGAGGTGAGAGAGGCTCCGGTGGCCGTGCCTTCGACTGGACGACGCAACCGTTCCACGACCCTGTCCGCCACCTCGAAGCCGACATTGTGGCGCGTCCCCTGGTACTCGGGTCCAGGATTCCCCAGTCCGATCAGCACCAGTGGAATCGACCGATCAGGCCCACGCTGCTGCATCGTCTCGATTCCCCCAGACGCACCTGACCGGGCGCTTATCCGCCGCGGCGACCGTGAACGATGATGATCGGAGTTCCACCGGGTAACGGCGTTTCGACACCCTCGGGAAGTTCTATTTCTTGCGCACGGATCGATTCGTCGGATGCGAGGTGTTCGATATTGATCACCATCGAATCGACCAACGAACTGACCTTGCCGCGCACCGGTATGTGGTGATAGGCGACATCCAGTGTTCCGCCGGTGCTGAGTCCCTTGGGTACACCGAACGGCTTGATGTGCATGGTGGCATCGACCACGTCATCCATCGAGACTCGGGCCAGATCCGCATGAATTGCATGATCACCAAAGGTGTCGTACTGGACCTCCTTGACGATGCCCATCTCGGATTTACCATCGCAATTGATCTCGAAGAGCCTGTGACTCTGCTCGAGTGCTGAGTAGAAATCAGAGCCTTTGACAGAGTAGGTCTGGTTGGGTTTCCCTCCACCATAAACGTTGACAGGCATCTGTCCGCCACTGCGGAGTTTTCGCACCGCACGGGTGCCCTGGTCAGAGGCCGCTCGCGGCTGCCCCTCCATCACGAACTTGTCCATCGTCTCGTCGCCTTTCATGGTCCAACCCTTGCGGACCGATTTTCATCACAAGTTGTTGCGCCCAATCGAGGCAGATTTGTGGATCTGCCTGATCGAATTGGCGAAGGCCGAGGCGCACGATAACAGGGCTACCCTATCACCGGATATCTTTCCGTCCACGGGAATGGTGTCCACCACGGCAATCTCCTGCGCCGGACTCGCCTGCAGCCGCTCCACCGCAGGACCACAGAGCACCGGATGAGTACAGGCCAGAAACACCGATTTAGCACCTTTTTGGAGGATCAATTCCGCTGCAGCGGTGATCGAGCCACCGGTAGCGATGACGTCATCGGCGAGAATCGCATGTAACCCCGCCACCTCCCCGATGATGAAGCCAATTTCGGTCTTTTCGCCGCTGACTCGACGCTTATCGACGGTGGCCAACCTCGCCCCCAGCCCACGGCTGTAGGCACGAGCCATCTTGATGGCCCCGACATCGGGGCTGACCACCACCAGATCTGTCAGGTTCTTTTGGGCGTAGTGATCGATGATGATCGATCCTGCGTAGACATGATCCACCGGAATATCGAAGAATCCCTGAATCTGCTCGCAATGCAGGTCCATCGTCACCACTCGATCGGCACCTGCAGCCACGATCAAGTTGGCGACCATCTTGGCGGTGATCGGGACCCGTGCTCCCTGCTCCCTGCGGTCCTGGCGAGCGTAGCCGAAGTACGGGATCACGGCGGTGATCCGGGCGGCGGATGAACGCTTGACGCAGTCGATCATCACCAGCAGCTCCATCAGATTCTCATTGACGGGCGGACAGGTCGACTGAACCACGAATACATCTTTCCCTCGAACATCTTCGCCGAGAGTGACTGAAATTTCACCGTCAGGAAATCGAGTCACCTCCGCTCGGCCCGGCTCCAGTCCCAGCTCGGAACAGATATCCGCAGCCAGCGAGCGATTAGAGTTGCCACTCAGAACCACCATTCGATCAGACAGTTGAAGGCTCATCCGATTCCTCTTTCATCCTCACAGAGTTCACAATAACGAGTCTCAGGAACGAGAATTATCTGGATTCAATTTTCGCGCGGGCACACCGATGACGACGGAGCCAGGCTCGACAGTTTTCCCGGCTGGCACCACTGCTCCGGCTCCGACGACCGCATCGGCTCCGATCTTTCCTGGCGCCACGATGACACAGCCGCTGCCGATGAATGCACGCTCTCCGATGACGGTCGGAGACTTGCGTGTTCCATCGTAGTTGGCGATCACGGCTCCTGCTCCGATGTTGGCACCGCTCCCGACCCGGGTGTCTCCCAGGTAGGCGAGGTGTTTGGCACGAACACCGCGTTCCAGGTGACTGCGATTGATCTCGACGAAATCGCCCACCTTCACATCATCTTCGATCACGGTGCCGCCACGAAGATGCGCAAAAGGCCCGATCTCGCAGTGTCGCCCCACCTGTACTCCACGTCGAATCACCGTCTGCGGATGAATCACGGTATCCGATCCGATCTCCACACCCAGTTCGATCCAGGTCGTGAGGGGATCGACGATGGTCACTCCTGCGTCGAGCAATTGTTCCTGCAGCCGATCTTGAAAAACTCTCGAGACTCGCGCCAGCCCTCTACGGTCATTGACCTGCAAGAATTGACGATCCGCAGCGACCGGGATCGCAGCCACCGATAGCGACTTCTGCACCATCACCTCGACGACCCTGGTCAGGTAACTCTCGGCAGCGGGGTCCGCCGCAGAGAGATCCTGCGAGACCATCTCCTCGAGGAGCGGTAGCAGCGGATCGACCTGGAGCATGTACAGTCCGAGATTGACCTCATCGATGCGACCGACATCTTCATCCGCATCTTGCTGCTCGACAATTGCGACGAAATCGCCCCGCTCGTCACGAACGATGCGGCCCATTCCTTGCGGATCGGCAACCCGTGCGCTCGCCACAGAAAAAGCCGATCCACCGCTGCGATGGTCGGCAACAAAACGAGTCAACAGTTCGGGATCGAGATCGGGGAGGTCTCCATTGACCACCAGCACGTCCGGATGCGCTGGAGGCTGTTGTAACAATGCGGCCAGAACAGCATCCGCTGTGCCTCGTTGGGGATCCTGGATGGCACTGCGAATCGATGTCTCCCCCAGTGCCCGTTGAACCTGATCCGCACCGTGCCCCAGCACCAGGGTCAGGTCATCGGAACCGACCTGACTGACCTTTTCGGTCACCAGTTCTATCATTGGAATGCCGAGGATCTGGTGCAGGACCTTGGGCAAATCCGACTTCATCCGAGAACCACGGCCGGCAGCCAGGATGATGGTGGACAATGAGGCGTCCATCGAATTGGTCCTGTCCTGCTGCATCGCCTCACTCGGCGATGAGTTCAGAAAACGAAGGCGACCCGGTCGCCGAAGGGTGACGGATGACGTGGATCTGCAACTGCACGAATGGCTACCCGGCGAGGACTCGAACCTCGAATGACTGGACCAAAACCAGTTGTGTTGCCAATTACACCACCGGGTAGTGGTAGTTCCGCGTGACGAACTGTAGTTCCACCTCGGTCGCCGCAGCGCTGAGATCGGTCCTGTTCGATTCTGCTGGATTCTAGCCTAGCAGCGGAAGGAGCGTCAATCGCACCGATACGGTTTCATTCAGAAGATTGGATTTCTTGGCAGGCAGTTCGATCGGGATCGAGAGCCGAGAGGAGCAAGGAAGACCACGATTCCCAGCCGGGATCGGTCGCAGCCAGGCCTTGTATAGGTTGCCAGGTTCCCTCCATCCGGTCCGTTTCACGGATTCCAGGGCGGTGATCGAGAAACGCCTCGACCGCCAGTCCCAGGTGGACTCGCCCGACTTCAGTCAGATCGTCGTTGATCCAGCCCAGCATGCGGAACTGGACCTGTTGCGCATCGATGCAGATCTCCTCGGACAGTTCTCGTCTCATTCCACGGATTAACAGCGGCTCATCGTCTCCTGTCTCTGGATTGACATGGCCTCCGACGCCGATGGAGAGGCGATGATGTAGGCGTGCCTCCCCCTGGGTCGACAGTCGCCGAAGTTGCAGCAGATGATCGCCGTGGCGCAAGACGCAGTAGGGAATCACCTGTTTCCAGCTCGAATCCTGTTCGACCTGATCCCGTGGTCGAAACGATCCAAAAGGCTCCAGCGACTGACATCGTGAGACCAGATCCCCATCTTCGGCAAGAAAACCGTGGAATCGGCCGATCTGCTGCTCCATCACCGTGCGGGAGATACCCCACACCTGCTCGATCACGCCGTGGTCCACTCTACCCACCTCTCTGGCTCGATCCTTGTGGCCCTCGAGAACACGATTCTGGAAAATAGACTACACACTCCCCTGGCACCAGAAGCGCCCCCCAAGTGACCGAGAAAAGGTTACAATGTGGCGCTAGGAGAAGACCCGATGCACCACTTGAGTACTCACCGCCGGCTGTGGCTGGCCCTCCTGATCGCTGTCCTGTGCCACGGGCTGCCCACCTCGCTGGAGGCACAATCCTCCGCTTCTTCGCTGGAACTGTCACCCAAGCAACTCGATGTAGGCATCGTCGGGCACGGCCAGAAGAAATCGCTGGAGTTCCAGGTGATCAACGTGACCCGGGAGCCGGTCCAGTTGACAAAGATCCGCCCCACCTGCGGTTGCATGAAGATGAAGCCCCACGATGTCAGGACCCCCCTCGGGCCAGGAGAGAAACGGACCTTTCGCTTCGAACTGAGCCTCGGTCGTGGCTGGGGTTCCTTCTCCAAGAAGATTGAAGTCCATGTCGGCAACCGGGCGGTCCTCAGACTTCCAGTGATCGCCAGTCATCATCCTGGAATCCGTACCTCGCGAAGGGAACTGGTCCTCTCCACCTCGACCGTTGTCGAGATTGCTGAAGCGACCCAGGTGGTCGAGTTTGAGCAGATTTCTGCCCGCCAAGCACCGGCCATCACCGAACTTACCAGTAGCGACTCGATGTTCCGGGTGCGATTGCTCGAACCGATCAAGAACCGCGCTCGAGTGGAGGTCACAGCCCGTCAGGGAAGCAGCAAGGATCGATTCGTCGGTCAGATCCACGGGCTCTGTAATGGACTCCCCTTCATCGTTCCCATCCGCGGAAGGGCCTTTGGACTGGTGGTCTACCAGCCGCAGGCCTGGAATCTCAACCAGGTCAAACAGTCTGGCTTCTCCGACAGCGTGCTCACCTTGCGAAGAGTCGATGGCAAACCGCTCAAGGTCACCGATACCCAGCTCGATTTGATTCGAAACACCAGTGGAATCGAACTCTCCTTCACCTCGAAGAACCTTGCCGATGGTACCGTCCAGATCCTCGCATTCGTCGCCGAGCCCTTCCCTTCCACTGCCGGTGGAATCTACGGGAAATTGAAGGTGACACTCGATGCTGAGGAAACCAAACCGCTGGTCATCGACCTTCTCGGAGTGGTCCGAGCGGGGAGGAGATGATGCCGATGGAAGCGCAGGAACTGGCAGATCGCATCGGTGGGCAACTCGAAGGTCAGTCGGACGCATTACTGATGCGGGTCCGCCCGCCCGAAAGCGCCGGAGATGGAGATCTGGCATGGGTCTCCGATGACCGGCCGATACCCGCAGGAATCGCCGCTTCAGCGGTAATTGTCGGGCCCGATCGCGACAGCGAAGATCTGATCGAAGTGCCCGCCATCATCCGCCACACCAACTCGAATGAGGCGTTCGCTCGCGCCATCCTTTTACTCCATCCAGAACCGGACCCACCCTTCGTTGGCATCAGTGATCGAGCACGAATCCATCCGGAAGCCACGGTCGATCCAGAGGTATTCATCGGACCGGGTGCGTTCATCGATGCAGGAGTCGTGGTGGCTGCCGAAGCGGTGATTCATCCAGGAGTGGTGATTCTCGGTCCTTCCACCATCTCTGCCGGGGTCACCTTGCACTCCAATGTGGTGATCTACGGCAATACCACCGTCGGTGAGGGCACCACCATTCATGCCGGAAGCGTGATTGGCGGCGATGGATTCGGCTACACACCCGGCTCCGAAGGCCCGTTGAAGGTCCCCCATCGTGGCGGTGTCCAGATCGGTCGCGATGTCGAGATCGGCTGCAACTGCACCATCGATCGTGGTGCACTGGATGACACCGTCATCGGGGAAGCGACCAAGATCGACAATCTGGTGCACATCGCTCACAACGTGGTGATCGGGGCGCGCTGCTTCTTCGCCGCGCAAGTCGGCATCGCCGGGTCCACCATCATCGGAGATGATTGTGAACTGGGTGGCCAGAGTGGAGTCATCGGACACGTGGAACTGGGGAATCGGACCCAGGTGGCCGCCAAATCGGCAGTTCTTCGAAGTTACGAGGGGAACCAGCTGCTGATGGGGACCCCGGCTGCCGATGCGAGCCAGACTCGCAAGATCTACAGCATCATCTCGCAGTTACCGCAGTTGCGCGACCGGATTCGACAGCTGGAAGAGCAGTGGAAGGATCTGCAGAATCCTCCTACATCCTCCTAATCCCTTGCCGATTCCTCTTCGTCTCTCTATAAATTAAAACTCGTATCCATCAGACCGACTGGCACTGTTGAACTTCAACTGCTGGCGAGATCAAAAATCAGGGCCTGTAGCTCAGCTGGGAGAGCGCTGCGTTCGCAATGCAGAGGTCAGGGGTTCGAGCCCCCTCAGGTCCACCAGAATTTACAGGGGTGCCCGAACCGAGTTGGGGCACCCCTTTTTTTCAGGTCTTTGTGGCTGGGTCTTTGTTGCTGGGTCCTTGTTTCCAGCTCTGTTCTTCTTCCCTCATCCCTCCACTCTCCTTTTCGAGCAGTACGGATCACTACT
>DUAN01000216.1 GCA_012960845.1 Planctomycetota bacterium
AATGAACTCCACGAGACCTCCCGTCGGCCGTTCCCGGAAGCCTCGCGCAGTCGGTCAGTAGACCGGCGTCACTTCGTAGGCGCCACCCCCCGGGCGGCCACCTACCCTTTTCCTTTCGGGACTTCGTCCTCCAGCCAGTCGTCGAGGTCGGCCTCCTCCCAGTCCGACGGGCCGTAGACCGTGCCGGGAAGCGGGGTCATCAACTGCGTGTCACCTGCGGTCATGTACTCCGCCACCAGGTCCCGGCACTCCAGCAGGCGCTCGTCGGGCTCCCCGTCGTCGAGGCCCCGTGCGGAGTCCAGGCTGCGCTGCATCGCCACCCAGGCGTCGACGGTCGTGGCCCAGACCATGACCACCTCTGTGGCATTGGTGGTCACCTCCCAGAGCCCCGTGGCGACCACGCCGTGGTCGGCGAACACCGGTACGCGGCGTTCGACCACCTCGGCCAGGAACTCCGCCTGGGTGCCGGGCCGGACCGTGAGTACCTCGTTCACGAACAGCGACCCACGGATGCCCCGCTCGGCGATCTCGGCCGTGGTCGGAGACCCGGGCACCCCGGCGCAGACCCGGTCGTAGCCGCCGGACCGCCACTGGGATGCCTCATCCCACCAGTCGCCGTAGAAGGCGCTGCGGCGCTTCAGGTTCAGCCGGTCCAGGTTCCGTCGCCAGCCCTCCCAGCCGTCCTCGCCGCAGTCCCAGAGGTTCACCACCTGGGGCCAGCGTCCGCCCGCGAACCCGAGGACGAAGAAGGTGCCCTGGAGGCTGGTCATGCCGGGCATCCGGTTGGTCGGCTCCCGCGCCACGTGCTCCATGTACGCGTACTGGCCCTGGCCGACGATGTCGACGGTCTCATGGACGAACACCGGTCTGGGCACGACATGATCCTCCCCCGCCCCGACGCACGCACGCCAACCGCAGGCCCAGTGCTACCGTCTTCGGCGACCAGGGGGCTTCAACTTGTCGAGCGCAGATAACTCGATCTTCTCGCCCGCCCGCTACGTCGCCACTCGTGCGCCGATCGAGGACGCCGCGCCCCTGCCGCCTGACGTCTATTTTTCTCAGGAGTGGTACGACCGCGAGATTGAGACAATTTTCCGGAAGCGTTGGCTCGTCGCTACTCGCGAAGAAGAGATTCCGAATCCGGGTGACTACGTGCGGTTGGACATCGTGGGTGAGCCGTTGTTGATCGTCCGCGATGACGAAGGCCAGATTCGGGCTCTGTCGGCGTCCTGTCGCCATCGCGGTTCGGAGTTGATGACTGGCCATGGGAACTGCCGCAAGATCGTTTGTCCCTACCACGCGTGGACCTACTCGCTTGAAGGGAAGTTGCTTGGGACGCCGTCAATGAAGGATGCGCGTGAATTTGACAAGTCAGATCACAATCTTCCCAGCGTGCGTGCTGAAACCTGGGGTGGCTTCGTATTTATCAATCTTGACCCTGATGCCGTTTCACTCATGGAGTCGCTCGGCGGGCTCGTTGACCGTCTGGCTAGTTATCGACTCGAAGAGATGAAGGTCACCAAAAAGTGGGAGAACCGGTTCAACGCGAATTGGAAGATCTGGGTGGAGAACTCCCGGGAGGGCTACCACGTGCCGACCGTGCACCGCGGATCGCTCGACACCTTCTACCCCGGTGCCGTTCGAACCGCCTTTCAAGCTGGGGGCGAGCCGATGGTGTACGCGATCAACAGTAGCGACATCGAAAACGGCCTCTACGTCCCCCGCAACCACACCCTGCCCTTTGTTGACGGCCTCTCAACCCAAGACAACGCGAGCACCCACTTCATAATCCATTACCCGCACCTCCTCTTGAACGTTCCTCCCGACCGGATCACGTTTCACCAGTACTTTCCAGAGGGGCCCGAATGGACACGGATTGTCTCGTGGTGTTGCTTCCCACAGTCCACGATCGACCTACCCGAGTTCGAGACGGAAGTTGAGGAGAAGTACTACCCGTCGATGGAGGTGTTTCTCGCCGAAGACAAGGGCGTGTGCGAGATCGTTCACCGAGGCATCGGCGGGCAACTCGCCAAGTTGTCGCGGTACTCGCCGACAGAGGAACGCACCGTTCACGAGTTCTCCAACTACGTGCTCGACCATGTTCTCGGCCCAGCGAACAGCCACTGACAGGGTGATGCAGTGACCACCCGCGAGAACATCTCCATATCCAACGTCATCGAACCAGCTGATCCACAGGCGGGGTCACAGTGCATCCGCAAGGGCAACTTGTTGTTCATTTCCGGCCAGATCGCCCTCGACAACGGAGAACTGGTTGGACCCGACGACCCGCTTGAGCAGTGCCGCCAGTGCCTTCGACATATCGAGAGTTTCGTCTCTGCAGCCGGTGGGACGCTCGATGACGTGGTGTCGCTCGACATCTTCCTCGCCGATATCCGATACCGACCGGCCGCAGGCCAAGCCCGGGCAGAGTTCTTCAACGAGCCCGGCCCCAGCGCCACGGTTGTGGGCGGGGTTGACCTCGCCTTTGAGGGGCTCCTGGTGGAGATCAGCGCTCAGGCGGTCCTGTCCTGACTGCAAAGAAGGTTGGGCAGGCGCAGACTGTTCTGGGGCCGGTTGACGCCGCAGATCTCGGTATCACTCTGGCTCACGACCATGTTCTGATGGACGGCTCGTTCATGTATGTCGATCCACCAGCCA
Organism: Planctomycetota bacterium; assembly: GCA_012960845.1. GTDB lineage: Bacteria > Planctomycetota > UBA8108 > UBA1146 > UBA1146 > QNYK01. The sequence continues at coordinate 2,659 of DUAN01000216.1, forward strand.
GTGTCGATCAGCATCTCGCCAACGAGGAGATCACGCTCGATAACCGGGGCTGGGTCGCGTATCACTGGACGTCAAGTCGTCACAACGTGCATCTCGATTCCGAGGATGTGGCAATCGCAGAGTTACACCGGTTCATCGCTGCCGGCGGACGCACCGTCGTGGACCCCACCAACAAGGGCCTTGGCCGCGATCCGGAGCCCCTTGTCCGCATCGCGAAAGCAACAGGTGCCCACATCATCGTGGGTGCCGGCTACTACCTGGGCGGCACGCATCCTGACGATATGAGTGACCGGGCGACGGACTCCATCGCGGATGAGATCGTGGCCGACATCCAGATCGGGATCGACAAGACCGATGTGAAGGCTGGACTGATTGGTGAGATCGGCTGCACCTACCCCTGGTTGCCCAACGAGAAGAAGAGCCTCCGAGCCGCAGTAGCCGCTCAAGTCGAGACCGGAGCACCCCTAATGGTTCATCCCGGCCGTGATCCGATGTCGCCCGTCGAGATCGTGGAGATCGTGGATCAGGAAGGTGGCGACCTCAACCGCACGATCATCTGTCACATTGACCGCACCTGCACTGATCGGTCCTGGCTCGGCGACCTGGCGGCAACCGGCTGCTATTTGGAATACGACCTATTTGGTAACGAGAGCTCGTGGTACCCACCCAACCCTGAAGTCGACATGCCCTCTGACGCCGAGCGAATGGATGTCGTGCTCTGGCACTTTGAACAGGGTCTGGAGGACAAGGTGCTCTTATCACACGACATCGCCACCAAGCATCGGCTCCACGCCTACGGCGGTCTCGGATACGACCATCTGCTCACCAACGTCGTACCCCGCTTGCGTCAGCGCGGTTTGTCCGAGGCTGACGTCAGCACCTTGATTATCGACAACCCGGCTCGGATCTTCGGCTTCTAGGTCGACGGGCAGTGGTCGCAGACCGTCTCGGCCACTCAACCCCAGCGTTCACACTCGATGTCTACGGGCACTCCGACGCTGAACGCGACCGGGCTGCGGCATCAAAGTTGGGTGCCGCCCTCGGCTTCTAACGACAACTCCCGCGGCTCGCGTTGGACACTCCTTGGACAATCCAGTCGCGGACAGCGACCGAGGGTCACCAAAACAACCCTCTGACCTCGTGGGCCGGGGGAGAATTGAACTCCCGACCGAGCGATTATGAGTCGCCTGCTCTAACCACTGAGCTACCGGCCCGCCGGCAGTCTGGCAGCAGGACGACCCGTTGCCTGACGCCCGCTGGCCCAATGTCCGGGGTTCGGGGCCACGCCGGGGACCACCACGATCCGATACGTTGGCGCCGACCCCGACGGACACCGGCAGGAGCGACCGTGACCGACGACGCGGTCGTCGAGGTCGGCGACCACCCCACTGCGATATCCGCGGAACACGACCCTGCCGTCGTCCTGAGCCTCGTCGTCCCCACCTACGACGAGGCCGGCAACATCGAGCCACTGCTGCGCTCCCTCCACGGCGTGCTGACGGACAGCCAGGTCGGCTTCGAGATCCTCGTGGTTGACGACGACAGCCCCGACCGCACCTGGGAGGTCGCCGGCAACCTCGCGGCCGAGTTGTCCGGAATCCGGGTGATCCGACGTATCGGGGCCTCCGGCCTGGCCACGGCGGTGACCTGCGGCTGGGCCCATGCCCGCGGCGAGATCCTCGGCGTGATCGACGGCGACGGCCAGCACCCACCCGCCGTTGTGGCCGACCTCCTGGATGCCATGGCCGACCGGACCGACGTGGCGGTCGCCAGCCGGCATGTTCCCGGGGGTGGCGTCTCGAACTGGTCGGCCCTCCGACGTCTCCTGTCGCGCGGCGCCCAGGCGCTCGGCCTGCTGCTCCTGCCGGGGACGGTCGGGCGTGTGACCGACCCCATGAGCGGCTACTTCCTGGTCCGCCGCGACGTCATCACAGGCACCGACCTGGACCCGGTGGGCTACAAGATCCTCCTGGAGGTACTGGCCCGCGGCGACGTCCGTCGTGTGGCCGAGCGTCCGTACGTGTTCCTGGAGCGCGAGCGGGGCGAGTCGAAGGTCTCCGCCGGCCACTACGTCGGCTACCTCCGCCACCTGATGCGCCTCCGGCTGCACCCACTACGGAGCCGGGCACTTGTCCGCTACCTGGTGGTGACCGCCCTGGCGCTGCTGGCCGACGCCCTGGCCTTCCTGTGGATCTTCGACGTGCAGGGCTGGAACCTGACCCGCTCGGCCGCCATCGCCGGCGAGGTAGGCATCCTCCTGACCGTCCTACTCCACGACCTCTGGACGTTCGCCGGACGGGCCGCCCGCAGTTCGCTGGACCGGTTCCGACGCCTCGCAGGCGTGCAACTGGCACTCGGCGTGCTGCTGTTCCTGCGCCTGCTGGTCATCAACACCCTGGTGAACTGGTTCGGCCTGGGCCCGTTGGCGGCCTTCCTGGTGGCCCTGGCGGCGGTCACGCCGGCCAGCCACCTGCTCGGATCCAGGCTCACCTGGAGGGGCGTGCGGTCCTGACGTCAGGCCTCTCCGGCCCGGCGGAGCCGGTCCCGCTTCTCGAACCACAACCTGCTGCCGGCATCCACCGTGCCGTAGGCGTAGTCGCCCAACTCCAAACGCCCCGAAGGCAACGTGTCGAGGATCCGCCTGTCCTGCCTCTGGACCAGCCCGTACTCGAATCGCCCACCGATCCATGCGGCCAGACGGCCGAACGGCACGTCGGCGTAGTAGCGGGCGAACACCCAGGTCCGCTCCTCGTCCACCGGGGTCATGATCGCCAGGAGCCGGAACCGCGGGCTCATCTCGAGGTACAGCAGGTTCGGCATGCGTACCTTCAGGACGAACTCCTTCCGGGCCCGTCGGCCCGTACGCCCCTCTGCCAGTCCGTTCGCCGGCCCGTCCGAATCAGCGCCCAGGGTGACCCTCATGTCGATGTGGTCCCCGTGGTCCTCCACCTGCTGGTCGACCACGACCGGACCCAGCCCGGGATTCAGCGACCGGTGTACGAACGGGAAGTGGTAGATGTCGAAGTTGGAGTCCATGAGCCGCGTGTAGTGGTACGGCCAGATCGACTGCGTCTGCCACGTCCGGCCACCTCCCGGCGGAACCGCGTCGAACCACGGGAGCTCGTCGGCAGGTTCGGCGTTGCCGTACCAGACCCACACCAGGCCACACGCCTCCCTGGTCGGGTAGGCCTCCACCCGCCAGGTGGAGGGGATGTCGAACTGGCGACCCATGAACGGGGCCAGCCTGCATGCGCCCGTGGCGTCGAACCGGAGCCCGTGGTAGGGACACTCGATGCAGCCGTCGGCGATCCGCCCCAGACTCAGCCGGGCTCCCTTGTGGCTGCACCGGTCCCGCTGGACGACAGCCTCGCCTGCGTCTGTTCGCCATGCGACGAGGCGCTCACCCAGGCGTTCGATCCCCACCGGCTTCCCGGTCAGGGAGCGCGACTCGAACACCGCATACCACTGATTCGGGATCAAGGCCTGCTCCCTCCAGTCGCCCGGCAAACTAGTTGTCCGAGGGTCCGGCCCGCTGACGGATCAACCGGTTCGATAGCCGTTCCAACGTTCGGCCAGGGCAACCCGAAAGCCGTCGTCACCCATGGCAGCCTCCACCCCGTCGGGTACCTCGAGATCAGGGAGGGCTGCAAACCGGTCCAGCACCTCGTCGAGGTCGATCCCACCGATGCCCGCCTCGACCTCCATTCGCTCCGCCTCGTCGCGGTAGACCTTCGCCTTCCACGAGAGGGACAACCGGACCTCGCCCTCATCGAAGGCGGCCAGCACGTAGTCACCGTCGGACACGATCCACCGGGACCCGTCATGGTCCAGGGAACTGTCGATCGTCAAGCCCGGCGGCGGCAACGAGCCAGCGGGGCCCGTTCGTTCCACCTGGTGGTGCATGAAGTCGTTGTCGCCCACCACGCCGAAGTTCCAGACATCCTCATGGCGCACGCTCACGGTGTCACGACCTTCCGGCCAGTAGCGGAAGTACCCCCGCTCGCCCCGATAGAACCACGACACCGCTGTCACGATCGGAACCCTGACGTCCTCGAAGAGACGCGACACACCCATGGCCTGGAGCAGCCACCCGGGAGCATTGGATCGGTTCACGCCGACGAACTCCGGAATGTCGGTGTGGGAGAACCCCTGACCCGAACTGGGAGTCGTGAGGTTCACGAAGACCTGTTCCGGGACTACCACCGCTCCGCCGAACATCGCCGACGCGGCATCGGCGAAACCGGTGTGACCGAGAAGGGCAGCAGCTCCGTCCACCAGCGCCCGACCTCCCACCGCCCAGTCACCACGCCAGGTTGGTCCGATCAGGTGTCTCGGAACGTCGACGTGCTCCCGCCTGCCACCGTCGCCTGCCTCCTCGGCGGCCCGCCCGTCGACCAGATAGCGGGCAGGCATGAAGTAGGGACCGTTTGCCCTGGCCATGGCACGGATCGACTCCGGGTCGGCAACCACCTCGTCGAGGAGCACCGGAGCAAGACATCCACCTGGCCGATCGGGTCGCATCACCACGCCCGGATCGTAGATACCGGATCGGCAGCCACGCGAACCGGCCCCCGCTCCTTGGCGGGGGCCGCGTAATGGCTCCGGGGGTGGGGATCGAACCCACGACCTGCGGATTAACAGATCACAGACATCTGTCCGAGTCGTCAGCCTGGACCGCTAGTGCCCGTGGATTCAGGGCTATGTGTCTGTCGGGTATGTCTGTATCCGTCCAGTTGCGTGCATTCTGTGCACTGAAGTGTGCAACGCGTAAGCCGACCAGAAAGGCCTGCTCGAAGATCACTCCGGCGGCTTCCGGATCGAACCCCGACGGCCAGATGGTTTCCTCGTCGGCCCCCGCCCCTCTGAGGTTCGCCGACCTGCTGTTACGCATGAAGGACGCAGCCAACAACGTGAGGCGGGACCGGGGGTGACCGCCGACTTCACACCCGATAGGAGCGTTAAGGAAGAGCCCGCGACTAGAAACACGAACTCAGTAGAACTAGCGAGACTCGGGATCGTAGGGAACGGCTAGAGCTGCCGGCAGATAACTGCCTCTACCAAACACCGACAAGACGACCAGGATCATTATGAACGGGAGCATTTGCACAGCATCAATAGGTACATCCACCCCAACCAGTTGGAATGCTGTCGTAAGGGACAACGAAACACCGATGAGAATCGCCCCAGACACGATCCATCCGAAGCGACCCCGTGCAAGCATTGCCAGGACGATCGCAATGAAGCCGGCACCGTGGGTCACTGCCGGCACGAAGAGGCCAGCTCCGATAAGGGCTATGTGAGCACCACCCACCCCCGCCAGAAACCCGGTAGTCATAACGGCCATCGTGCGGGTAGTTCTAGGATTTCCACCGGCTGCTGCAAGGGCGTGAGGCTGGTCGCCCGCTGCCTTGATGTTGAGACCGAGTCCCGTAGATCGAAGAACCCAACTTGCGAGAACTACTAACAGCAATGCCAGATAGGCAGATGCGTGGTGGCTGAACAGGCCGTCCCCCAGCACCGGGATCCTGGAGAGAAGCGGAACGTCAAGGACTTCAGCCCTCGGCAGTCGAGGGTAGGTGTCTGAGTAGTTGGCACTATGCAAGAGAGCGGTGACTCCTTCTGCACCAATGGTGATGGCTATGCCGATGACGATCTGGTTCGCGTTGAGGCGGACACAGAGGACAACCATTAAGAGCGATGTCGCCATGCCCACAAGACCACCTACCAGCAACCCGATCCATATCGAGCCAAGGCTGATTGCTGTGGCAAATGCCCCGAAGGCACCCATCAACATCATCCCCTCAAGCCCGACGTTCAAGACCCCTGCCCGCTCAGATATCGCCTCGCCCACCCCGGCAAAGACCAGTGGGACGGCCACCAACACGCCTCCGCTCACCAGTGAGGCGAGGAAGAGGGTCGAGAACAGGTCACTCATGGGTCACCACATTCCTTGAGCGTGCCTGTAAAAATTCGCTGATCGCCAGGAAAATAAGCATCAGTGCCACCATCACGAGGACAAAGAAGTTGGGTAGGTCAGCTTTACGCGAGGCCGATTCACCGCCGATCGAAAACATTGCGAACGCGCCAACGAACAGGATCACACTCGGCCCGTGGAACCTGGCCAGGAACACGAGAGGAACAACGGCAAATCCGAAGGCCGGGTTCCACTCCGCTCTGACCATTCCATGCACACCCGCTATCTCCACGGCAGCGGCCAAACCGGCAAACCCGGAACTGAGCAGAAAGATGCTGAGGGTCAGCGAGCGCATGTTCATACCCGCGTGCTCTGCAGCTGCGGGGTTCATTCCCACGATTCTGAGCCGTAGGCCAAAGGCCGTACGCGTCATCATGTAGTGCACCGCCAGTACGGCAACGAGGCCGACCACCAGGCCGATGTGCACCCTTGAACCGAACATCCGCGGTAGGCGATCTTCGACCGCAAGCACCTTGGTCTGCGGCACGGTTGTTGATGGATCGTCGAAGAACTCCTTTACGAGCAGAGACGCGAAGCTGAGGCCCAGAAAGATGGTCATCAGCGTTGTGATGATCTCGTTCATTCCGAACCAGGCCTTCATCACGGCCGGGATGATGGACCATGCGGCACCTACCGCGAACCCAACCACGAAGAGCACGGTGAACAACACCAAGCCATTCGTATTTGGGGCCAACTCCGGCCCCAGAGCCGCAACGACCACTCCTGCAACCACGAACTGACCATCGGTACCGAGATTCCAGATGCCGGCCGGAAAAGCGATCATCAGGCCTGCTGCAATACACAGGAGCGGTGCCATCCTTATCAAGCTTTCCTGGCGCCCCAGCGATCCCAACAGTCCATGACCTACAACGTTGGAGTAGAAAGAAACCGGATCGCGCCCAAGGAGCGCTAGTAGAACTCCACCACATATGACGGCGGCCACAACGGGCAGCACGGCCATCAGAATCGAGTTTACGCTCGCTCTCAGGCGGTGGTCCGGGCCGATTCCCACTTCAGGGGCAGATTCGACACTCCCGGCACCAGAAGAAGACGCCGCCCTTGTCACGTCGGGGTGCCCCCAGTCATCAACTCACCCAGCTGCGTTTCGATCCCCGGCCGGCTATCAAGGATCCCGGTTAGTCGCCCTAGGTGCATCACGCCGATCCGATCGCAGGTGGCAATGAGCTCATCAAGTTCCGTTGATATCAGCACTGCGACGGTCCCCTGATTAGCCTGTTCAATAATCCGAGCCAGAACTACTTCAGCCGTCTTTGCATCGAGCCCATAGGTCGGCTTGTTGTACACGACGACCCGCGGCTCCATTGCCAACTCACGACCCACCACCACTTTCTGCACATTGCCACCCGAAAGGTTGGAGATCGGCACTTCCTCATGCGGAGTACGGACATCGTGTACGCGCACCAAGTTGGCTGCGAACTCCCGAATCAACGAATGGCGTACCAGGGCCCGGCGCCAGAAGGGTCGTTGTCCAACTCGTTTAAGCACGGTGTTGAGCGAAATGCTCAACGCGCCGACAGTACCTTCACCGTGACGATCATCGGTCACATAGCGAATGCCTCTCTTCTGGCGGGCTGCCACTGAAAGGCCCGAAATGGGCTCTTCATCAAGGAACACCTCGCCGGAATGCAGTTCCCTCTGGCCGGCGATCACCTCAGCCAACTCTTTTTGGCCGTTCCCATCGATTCCGGCAATGCCGAATATCTCACCTCTCCTTATCTCAAAGGAAACGGATTCAAGGAGAGGCCAAGGCTTATCTCCCCGCAGCGTTACACCATCAAGCCGGAAACAGACCGGTTGTTGGCCTAGCGAATCGTTCTTACCGACAACTTGCCATGTATCTGTGTCAGTTGCCCCGAAGATCATCTCCACAACAAGGCTTTTCAGGTCCTCGCGGTCAGTGTTCGCTATTTCGCCCGGAGTTACCTCTCCAACCTTGCGACCCCTACGCAATACCGTGATCCGGTCTCCAAGATCCAGAGCCTCGTTGAGCTTGTGCGTGATGAAGACCACGCACAATCCGTTTCCGACCAGCCTCCGGACTACTGCACCGAGAGCCTCTACGCCCTGTGGAGTGAGCATCGAGGTCGGCTCATCCAGAATCAGGGCTCGCTCCCCTCGCCAGAGGGCCCTGATGATCTCAACCTGTTGGCGCTGCCCAAGCGCAAGGTCTCCAACAATCGATTCCGAGTCGATCTTTACACCGAGCACGGATGCGAGCTCCTCCAGACGATGCCTGGCCTGCTCGCGGTCGAGACTGAAGAGACGTGCTGTGCCCAACATCATGTTGTCTACAACAGAAATAGTGGGGACCAGCAGGGAGTGCTGATAAACCGTGCCGATCCCAAGGTCGAGGGCATCTCTTGGCGACCGGATCTGAATCGATTCTCCGTCAATCAGGATGCTGCCTGAGTCCGGGGTCACCATCCCTGAAAGAATGCCGATCAGGGTGGACTTGCCCGCTCCGTTCTCTCCGAGAACAACGTGGACTTCTCCCCGGTGAAGCGAGAGGTCAACACAGTCATTGGCGACCACTCCGGGGTACGCCTTGGTGATACCGGCCAGTTCTACGACTGGAGGTGACTCAGTAACGGTCACAGCGTCTCAGCCCTAGTCCCTTCGTTATAGAGATGAGGACCACGTAGCGGACGTGGAATCTCCTGAACGTCCCCAGAAATCCACATGGTGCAGGGGCCTTGGTATCCCAGTGATACCCAACCCCTACACCATGTCACTCGAGCAGGGAGGTTCAGCCCTCGGCTACGTCGACTGAGGACATCCTTGCGTGGACGCCATCAGCGTCAGGGATGTTTTCGACCGTAACTGACCCATCC
>DUAN01000217.1 GCA_012960845.1 Planctomycetota bacterium
GGCATCGAGGTCGTGTCGATGGGCCCGGGAACCAGAAGTCTCGAGGACAAGTTTCTGGAGACGGTGGAAGCGGCTCGCGAAAGTGGAGAGAAGACCACTGGAGCAGGGATCGGTGGAAAACTACCGGCATTTCTGGGGCAGCCCAAGGACCCTCGCTGATGTCATTTCTGATGGCAGCTCTGGCATGGGCGATGATGGCTCTGGCGGTCCAGTTGGCGATCCGTGCACCAGTGCCGGGCGGAGCAGTGGTCGCGGTCTCCCGCACCTTGCTGGCAGAAGTTTGGCGCCGCGGCGTATTGCCTGTTTGTGGTGCCATCCTGTTTCTAGGTCTGGCACTGTTACCGTCGATTCTCGAGGACTCATCCGAGGAGTCGTCGCAATTGCATACCCTCCTCGACTACGGACAGGTATGGATCTCCTCGGTACTGCTGCTCCTCTCGATGTGGATCACCAGCGGAAGTTTGTCCGACGAGATCGTTACCGGCAGGATGCGTGTTCTGGTGGTCCACCGTTACGGCAAGAGCGCACTCTTGCCGGGAAAATGGTTGGGTAGCTTGTGGGCCATCCTGGCGCTACTGGTACCCGCCACTGCAATGCTCTGGATTCTTTGCGGACAGGTGGTGGAGAGTTCTACCGATCTGTTCGGTGAACCCGCGGTGGCGCTGGTGTCCCCCGATAGCATCGAGGTTACTCCTGAGGATGTGGAGAATTACGTGGCACTCCAGATGCTGGAAGATCCAGCAGGCTGGGGAATGCTCGAAAGAGACCAGGCGTATCGCATTGCTCGATCGCGTCTCGATCGTTTGTCGCGTTCGCTGGCCCAGGGAGTTCCGATGGAATACCACTTTCAGTATCCCGCTGGATTGAGCGAAGGTGCAGTGCTCGAGATCAGACCGTCGCTGGGTCGTCTTCATCGATCGGAGAGGGCCCGGATTCGCCTTCACCTGGCGGGCAATTCCAGAGAAGTGGTACTCCGAAACTCGGTCCGGAGCCAAATCGACATTCCGGATGAACTGGTCGGCGAGACAGATGTCGTCATCACGATGGAGTTCCTGGGAGCCGTTTCAGAAGGGATACGCATCTCCTCGTTGAACTGGAGCGGATCGGACGCTGTGCAACTGAGGGTTCGAGAGGGTTCCTTGCTCTCATCGCTGTTACGCTCCCAGTTGTTGCTGTGGATCCGCTGCGGCTTCGTCGCTGCCCTGGGGTTGATGGTGTCGACCTTCCTCGGTTTGCCGGTGGCCACTCTGCTGATGCTGTGCTTCTTCATCGCAGCGGCCGGAGGTGGATTTACCGGTGCCTTTGATGATAGCCATGGAGGGGGCCATCCCGATCCTCGGGATCAGGAACCTTCCCGGATCCTCATCGATCTGCTGGCCAGTGGAGGGGAGTGGGTCGTCAGCCTCCTCGGGGATTGGAGTCGTCATGTGACGGGCTCCCGCGTCGCTGCGGGAGAAAATGTCAAGGTGTCGGAGGTCTACTCCGGGCTCACCACGATTGGTCTGATCTGGGTCGGAGTGGCTCTACTACTGGGAAGCTGGATGAATTCCCGCAAGGAGCACGGGTTGGGAGTGGACCGATGATCCATCGATCCGAGGCGATTCCCCTGCTGCTGTTTCTACTGCTGCTCGCTGCTGCAGCAGCGATCACGGTACCGCTCGATCGTGGACTCGAAGAGGATGGAATCTCGCTGCCCATTTCCCGTGCCACTGGTGTTCCCGCCGATGTCTTGTTGATGCAGCAAACTCTGGGTGCTTTTCGAGGGTGGGCCATCGATGCGTTGTGGCTTCGAGCACTGGAACGCAGAGAACAGGGTCGGCTCCACGAATCGATGGAACTGGCGACCTGGATCACCAAACTACAACCGTACTTTCCCAGGGTATGGAATTTCCAGTCGTGGTTGCTGGCCTTTGAACTGGCCCTCGACAGCAGGGAT
>DUAN01000218.1 GCA_012960845.1 Planctomycetota bacterium
CTGCCGTAGTAGTACGAGGAAGTGGGCAAGCAGTACCACGGCAAGGAATGATGAGGCCAGTGGTAGACGGTGGTGCCGCCTGGGAGCGACGCTCCACCACCGCTATGGGTCACCGGAGGCAGCGGCATCGTCGACACCGGAGTGAGGACCACTCTCCTGCCTCGATTCAACGAGACGCGACGAGACCTACTGACCGTTGCCGACAGCGGTATTCGGGCGCCGGTCGGCTGGCCGATTCGACGGATCAGGTCGCGCGTCACCGCCACCGGCTTGAGCAGTCTTGAGGGCTTCTCGATGAGAGTACTGGTGCCAATGAGATCGGTGGTGATTCTACGGCGTGAATCCCGCAGCGTGACGGTGCCCAGCAGTTCTCGACGAGAGCTTTCTCGTTCGCTGCTACGCATTGCAGGTAGTGGCTTGGATCGTGGCATGGCGGCGGGGATCCGTTCCCTCGGATTGCGCAGGGTTGGGCGCACAGAAGTGCGCGAAACGGTGCGAGTCGAGGTGCCGGATGAGGCGGTCGCCGAAGTTGCGCCGGAGGATCGGCCACCGCGTCCCGGTTGTACCACTCTCCTTGATGTTGGCACCGAGGATGCGGAGCGAGGGCGGGGAGCGACCACCGTCGGAGTGGTGGTGGAGGATCCTCCCCTTCGGGAGGTAGGACGCACTACCGGTCGCGACTGCGGTCGAGGGGTTTGCGGTCTGACCTGTGGTCTCGCCTGTGGTCGAGGGGTTTGCGGTCTCGCCTGTGGCCTCGCCTGTGGTCGAGGGGTTTGCGGTCTGACCTGTGGCCTCGCCTGTGGTCGAGGGGTTTGCGGTCTGACCTGTGGTCTCGCCTGTGGTCGAGGGGATTGCGGTCTGACCTGTGGCCTCACCTGCGGTCGAGGGGTTTGCGGTCTGACCTGTGGCCTCGCCTGTGGTCGAGGGGTTTGCGGTCTGACCTGCGGTCTCGCCTGTGGTCGAGAGTTCGGTCGAGGAACCTGGGTGGAACTACCTCGCGACGGTACCTGGCCCCAGATCTCAAGGGGGGCCAGCACGAGTGCCAGTAGCATCAGACCGATCGATAGGAAACGTTTGGGGGTGGGGATCGTCATCGGCCCTCCAGATCTCTGTTGAATCCACTCCAAGGCGAGTGGATCAGCTGCGGGACTACTTTCAGGATACCACCCCAGCCCCCGGGAAGGGAGCGTGGAGTGGCTCAAGCGACCCGCGGACACAGAATCGGCCGTTTCTCGACAATTCTGGCACGGAGGGATCGGCTCAGGATGAAGATGACGGAGGGATCGAACGATTATTCACGCCGATTTTGTACCTTTTGGCGGAAGTAACCACACGGCGAGGAGGATCCCCACCGCGATTCCCAGCAGGTCTGCGACCAGATCCTCTCCATCAGGAGTGCGGCCAGGAATCCACCGCTGTGAATACTCGTGGCTGAGAGCGAAACCGGTCAGGATCAACACCGATCCGGGAATCCACTCGGCAGGAGCCGCACCCCTTCCGCGCCAGAATCGAAAGGTCAGGGTCAACAGCATGAAACCCACCGCGTGACCGATCTTGTCGCGCCCCGGAGCGAGCCAGGAGCACGGCACAGTCTCAGCGATCCACTCCCCCGGCAGCAGTCCGGCAATCGCCACCAGCACCATGACGACCCACGGAAACCACCTCCACTGCGAGTGCCCCTCTGCTGCCACTGCGCTAGACCTGGCCCTCTCCGAAGGCTCTCTCCAGCAGTGCCATCCGCAGCGGAACCCCGTTCGCCACCTGCTGACGGATCCGCGAGCGTACCCCGTCCGCCACCTCAGAGGTGATCTCGACACCGCGATTCATCGGTCCCGGGTGGAGCACCACTAACGAGCGTTTCGTCATCTCGAGGCGTCGCTGATCCATTTGATACTGTTGCTGGTACTGTTGCGGATCGATCCCCTCTTGCGAGTCGAGACGCTCATGCTGGATGCGCAACAGTTGAATCGCGTCGAGCTGCGGCAAGACCGCCTCTAGATCCGTCTCCAACTCGACTCCGGTGCCGGCCAGCGACTCATCTTGCCACGGAGCGGGAGCCACCATCACCACTCTTGCGCCCAGTGCTCGGAATGCGACCAGGTCGCTGCGCGCCACGCGGCTGTGGAGCAGATCTCCGACGATCCCGATGCATTTCCCCTCGAGGTCTCCGAACTCATCGATCAGCGTCAAGGCATCGAGTAATCCCTGGCTCGGATGGGAGCGTGTCCCCCCCCCTCCATTGATGACTCCCGCCTCGCATTGCTTCGCCAGTAGTGGGGCCGTGTCGGGATCGGCATCGCGAATCACCAGTGCCGAGGCCCCGAGGGATTCAAGTGTCGATGCCGTGTCGAGTATAGTTTCTCCCTTGCGCAGGCTGGAAGCCTCAGCGCGAAGTTCGAGAACCTCGGCACCGAGACGATGAGCTGCGGCGACGAAGGAGAGACTGGTCCGGGTACTCGGCTCCGAGAAGATCAAACCGACATGCCGCACTCCGGTGGTCCACAGCGGAACCGGGCACTCGCGCATCTGCTTGGCTCTCTCGAGTATCTGGCAGATCGCCTCGGGGGTGAGGTCTGATAGATCCACAAGATCTCGTTGGGCTTCTCTTGTCATCTGATCCCTCTCAAGTGCATTCGGCGAGGTTGAGGAGAATCGAGCGAGGATCGATTCCCCCTTCGATCGCCACCAGCGCCTGTTCGATCCAATGCCGTTGGGACGGCAAGAAGAGACAAGGTTTACCTCGCGGCATCTGACTGACGCCGTACAACTCTTGCAACACAAGAACCTTGAGTGTTTCGATCCCTTCCCCGGTCATGGCAGAGATTCTCGGGTACTCTTCATCACCCGGTGAATTCTCATCGCAGCGACTGTGAAAGACAAGGCTTCTCCGGCAAGGAGTTTCCAGCGGTCGGTTCCGACACTCCCCCTCTGATGGGGGCACCAGCTGCAATACCAGATCTGCACTGCTCATCGCCAGCCGCATCCGGCGCACTCCCTCCCGCTCGACAGTCTCCTCGACGCTCTCCCCCAGCGGGCGGATCCCGGCCCCGTCGATCAGCGAGATGGGAAATCCGCAGAAAATCGCCTGAGATTCGATCAGGTCGCGAGTGGTTCCAGGCTGGTGCCAGGTCAGTGCTCGCGACTCCCCGACCAACTCGTTGAAGAGGGTGCTTTTACCAGCATTGGGTACCCCGGCAATCACCACTCTGGGTACCTCCAGCGCACCGATCCCCGACGCTGCGCCTTGCAACAGATGTTTCAGCTCGGCATCGGTAGGAGAACTTTCGAGAGCGCGTTCGATCCAACCGGCAAGCCCCGAGCTCGAGGCCTGCTCGAGCAAGAAGGCAGACACTTCTCGACTGCAGGCACGGGTCAGGGAGATCCGAGCTTGAGCGGCGATCTCCGCCCCAACACCATTCCCATCGCCCCAGAGATCAACCCTCGGCTCGATCTGGGTCGCCCCGAGTTGCACGAACCGATCCACGATGTGCTCTTTCAGTACAGGACTGCCGTGGCAGGTGATCAGGTATCGAGATGTCTCGCCGGGCCACTCCACCAGCACCACATCATCGATCACGGTCCCATCCTCATCGTGAAGAGTACCGTGCGGTGACGATCCACTTCCGCGAAAGCAATCGGATAGCCACTGATCCGCTGCGGGGCCGCCAATCATCACACCATGCAAAGCGGATCGCCCCGGTCCGGTGACCTCGGAAATCCAGTTTGAATCAGCCATGAGTGCCGCTTTCCAGAATCCGTTCGAGTCCATCCAGGACCATGTCTGGTTGTGATCGAGCCGGTTGCAGTGCGGACAGAAGTCGATCCGCATCTCCTCCAGTGATGACGGTGGTGGCATCATTTCCGAGTTCCGACTCGACTCTCCTCCGCAGTCCCAGAACTCCCTCGACAAACATCGATTCGATACCACCTCGGATGGCACGGCTTGTTTCGCCAGACCAGGGAACCGAAGCCTCTTCGCTTTGTTCCTCAGACATCTGTGGTAGCGCTGGGGCGGCCTGTTGTAGACCACGTTGCAGGGCACTCCAGCCAGGAGCGATCCAGCCGCCCAGCAACTGACCCGATGGGTTGACCGCATCGACAGTCACGGCGGTTCCGGCATCGATGATGATCGCCGGACCCTGCTCATCTGCGCATCCCCATGCGAAGGCGCAGAGCGCCCGATCCGCTCCAGTATGGTGCGGCTCATCGGTCTTGACAGTGGAGGGAAGATCGGCACCGCTACGGATCCAGATCGGTGGAGGCTGGTGAGTCGCCTCGATCCACTGCTGCAACTCACCCTCGTGAGATCGCTGAACCGAGGAGATGGCGATGGCTTCGACCAGCGGCAAGGATGAGAGAGCATCGGCGATCGCGGCATGGGAAGCGGAGCCACCACTCACGACTCCCGATGGCTCTCGCAGGCGCCAGGCCAGACGGGTGTTGCCGATATCGATGACAAGCGTACCCATCGGTCCTCCCATCTAGCCGGGAGGATAACTCGAACAGGGTTCGACCCCTAGCCGATCGAGGCTAGTAATCGAAGTCGAAGTCCCCCATCTCGGCGCCCTTGACCACTCCCCGCAGTTCCAGTTGCAGTTCATCGGGGAAGTCAGAATAGGAGAGAGCCTCTTCGAGGGTGATCCGATCTGCCTGATACAGGCTTCTCAGCGACTGATTAAAGGTGCAGGAACCGTAATGCTCCCCCGCCCTGAGGGCTCCGGCGAGTTCGTGAGTGCGACCCTCTCTCAGCAATTCTCTGATTGTTGGACTGTTGATCATCATCTCCAGCGCCGGAACTCGCCCCGCCTCTTCCTTGAGGGGAACCAGTCTTTGACACACCACGCCGGTGAGCACCAGTGACAGTTGCAAGCGGATCAATTCATGCTGGTGCGGAGGGAAGAAGTGGATGATCCTCTCGACCGTCTGAACGGCATTGACGGTGTGAAGAGTGGAGAGCACCAGGTGCCCCGTCTCGGCTGCCGAGATGGCCGCTTCCATCGTTTCACGGTCTCGCATCTCACCGATCAGAATCACGTCGGGACTCTGGCGCAAGGAGTGACGCAGTGCCACCGGAAAGGACTCCGTATCGATTCCCACTTCACGCTGATCGATGATCGACTTTCGATCCTTGAATGTGAATTCGATGGGGTCTTCAACGGTGATGATGTGGCGATTGGCGGTCTCGTTGATGTGGTGCACCATTGCTGCGAGAGTCGTCGACTTACCCGAGCCGGTGTTTCCCGTCACCAGGACCAACCCACGCTTCTGCTCTGCCAGCTGGATGAGAGTATCTCTGGGCATGTTCAAGTCATCGAAATCGGCGACCGACTGGTTGACGTGGCGGAAGACGAAGCCAAGTTGCCCACGTTGATGCAGGATGTTGACACGGAACCTACCGATCCCGGGGAGATCATACGAGGTATCCACATCCAGTTTCTGAGGGAGCGCTTCGGGGCGCGAATCCTGGATGATCTGCAAGATCTCCTGGGAGTCGTGCGGCGACACTTCCTCACAATCGAGGAACTGGACCACTCCATCCACCCGGAGCGAGGGGGGGCAGCCTACCTTGACGAACAGGTCAGAAGCTTTTTCGAGCACCATCCGGCGCAACATCTCATGAAATTCCATCTTGTCTCCCGGGAGATCCATGGGTTTGCAGGCCCGCCAGGGCACACAGATCTTCTCCAGAAGAATACGATGAGATGCTCTTCGAGGCCGATGACGCCCGGGCTGGAAGGCGCCAGGGCGACCCCACTACTGCTGTAAAGCGCTCCAGAGCTGCTCCAGCAGTGCCTCAACCCCTTTTCCTGTGACCCCGGAGATCATCAGAACCGATTCCCCCAGACGCCCCTCCAGTGCCACCCTCAGTTCTTCGGCCTCCTCGGGGAGCATCAGATCGGACTTGTTGAGGACGCTCAGGCAGCGGCGAGCCGCCAGTTCGGGAGAGTGAGTCGCCACTTCCTGGCGTATCACCCGGTGGTCCTCGACGATCTGGTCGAGGTCGCGGTTGTATGGATCGAGCAGATGGACCAGCACCCGGGTTCTCTGCAGGTGCTTGAGGAAGGAGATTCCCAGACCGACCCCCTTCGAGGCTCCCTCGATCAGACCCGGAATGTCAGCCACGACGATGCGCCTCATCGGATCGAGTTCGGCGATGCCCAGCTGTGGTTTCAAGGTCGTGAAAGGATAGTCCGCTATCTTTGGATGGGCGCGCGAGACTCTCGCGAGAAAGGTGCTCTTTCCGGCATTGGGTAGCCCGAGCATTCCGATGTCGGCGATCAGTTTCAGTTCGAGACGAAAATGGCGCTCGAGGCCGGGCTCGCCCGGCGTGTACTCTCGAGGTGCCTGGTGCGTGGAACTGACATAGGAGAGATTCCCGCGTCCCCCCGAGCCTCCACGAGCGACGATGATCTGCTGGTCAGGCTCGGTCAGGTCGATGACCAGAGTTCCTTCAGCGGCGTCGTAGACCTCGGTACCGATCGGAAGTTTGAGGATCAGATCCTCGCCACTACGGCCATTGCAGTTTCTGCCTGAACCTGCGGTCCCGGTCTCTGCCTTGTAGATCGGGCGCCCGAGAAAATCGAGCAACGTTTGCATATGGGAATCGGCACGAAGAATGATGTGTCCACCACGACCGCCGTCACCCCCATCGGGGCCACCACGAGGGATGTACTTCTCACGGCGAAAGGAGACGCTTCCGTCACCCCCTCGACCACTGATCACCCGCAGGTGACCTTCATCGACGAATCGGACTGGCATGGCCTCGTCGCAACTCAGACAGGATCAGGCCGAAGCCTGATCGACATGGACTCGGCTTCTGGTTCCAAAACGAACCACGCCGTCGGTGAGAGCAAACAGGGTGTAATCCTTGCCCATCCCCACGTTGAGCCCAGGATGGAACTTGGTTCCACACTGGCGGATGATGATATTTCCAGCGATGACGGACTCACCACCGTACTTCTTCACTCCACGATGCTGGGCATTGGAATCGCGGCCGTTGCGCGTCGCGCCCTGTCCCTTTTTATGTGCCATCTCTCATCTCTCCTGTCGAACACTCCCGAAGGAGCGAGAACTATCCGGCAATCTTACCGATGCGGACCTTGGTGTAGCGTTGACGGTGCCCTTTACGGCTGTGGGAATTCTTGCGGCGACGGAAGCGATGGAAGATCACCTTGGGTCCCTTCGCCTCTCCAATCACCTCAGCCTCGACGTGGGCTCCCTCGACGAGTGGCGTTCCACAAACAAACTCACCCGGGCCAGGCTCGATCGCCAGCACCTCGGGAAACTGGATGGTACTGCCCGGTTCCGCAGGACGGAGATCTACGAACAGGATCTCTCCCTCTTGAACGCGGTACTGTCGACCACCATCGCGAATGATCGCGTGCATGTCGCCTCTTTCACAACGCTGACCCTGTCAGCGATACTGGATCGTCCATCGTTCCGGAGACCAGTCCTGGCCTTCGTTCACCACGATCCGTTTTCCAAATTCGATCTCCAGGGCGTCGAGATCCTCGCGTCGGACACCGAGCAGGAGTTCCCTGACCGGTGGACCCACGGTGATCAATGCCTCCTCACTGGAGGCCTTCGCAATTCCCTGTCGCAATTCTCTGATCACACCAGAGGCTACGCTTCTGGCACTTCGAACCGTTCCTCGCCCCAGACAAGTGGGACACGGCTCGCGACCCGCCCGATCCTTCGAGGGACCGAGGCGTTGTCTGGTCAATTCGAGCAACCCGAACCTCGACAGTTTGGCAAACCAGATCTTGGCCCGGTCGTTGCGAACCAACTCACGAAATGAACCTTCGAGGGTACGACGATTCTCCGCCTCCATCATGTCAATAAAATCACAAACCACCACCCCTCCCATGTCCCGGAGGCGTAGATTTCTTGCAATTTCTCGAGCGGCCTCGAGGTTGGTCCTCAGCGCCGTGCTCTCCAGGTCACTTTCGGATGTGCTGCTTCCCGAGTTCACATCGATGGCGACCAGCGCTTCCGTCTCATCGATGACCAAGGAGCCTCCACTGGGCAAAGCAACCTTGCGATCGTAGAGAGAATTGATTTGAGATTCAACTCCGAACTCCAAGAATAGAGCAGACTTGCTACGATGCAAACGAACCGGAGGCGCTTCTCCTGGATTCCACTGATTGCTGTATTCGAGGAACTTCTCGGCTGCCCAGGGATCGTCAAAAACCACCTCCTGGATCGTATCCGAGGCGAGATCTCGGGCGGTACGAAGCAGCAGATCCGCCTCTCGGTGGAGCAGTATCGGCCCCCCACCCTCCCCAGCGCTGTGACAGATCTTCGCCCAGCTCGCCGCCAGCACCTCGACCTCGGCGGTCAGTTGCTGAAGATCGCGAATTCTGCCTGCTGTACGGATGATGACCCCTGCATTGGGGATTCTCGGTAACTGGTCCGCCAGCTGGCGAAGCCGATCTCGTTCCTGATCATCGACGATCTTCTTGGAGATTCCGGGTCGATCGAGCCCCGTCATCAGCACCACCGACCGCCCTGGAAGGCCGATGTAGGTCGTCACCGTCGGGCCCTTCTGGCCGATCGATTCCTTGCTGACCTGGACCAGCAACTCCTGGCCCCGCTGCAAGATCTCCTGGATCCGTTCCTCTCCTCGCTCCCTGACCGGCCGCTCTCCGAGGCGGTCGACCGGCACCTGACGTGCCCCTCGGTAGGCTGGGTGGAGATCGGAGACGTGGAGAAAGGCGGTGCGCCGCTCACCGATATCGATGAAAGCGGACTGGATGGCGGGCTCGATGTTGACGACCCGCCCGAGATAGACATTCCCGAGGCTGCGAAAAGTCTCTCGGTCCTCCTCATGATACTCCCACAGCGACCGGTCATCGTCGATGAGAGCCACGGACAGGGCGTCACGGTCTCGAGAATGGACCAGCAGTCGCATCGATGACCTCGAGATCCAGAGACTGGAAAATCGCCAGCACGAGTCGCATTCCGCAGGGCAGTCCCCGGACCATCCGGGCGCTCCCAGAGTATCGCAGCGACAGCAGCCGTCCAGCGGACCTGTCGAGCAGAAGCAGGAAATCGATCGAATTTAGATAAAAAAAGGGGCCCGGTCGGCATCTTGCCGAACGGGCCCCTGGTCGCTGAAGTGGGTCGAGATTATCCCTCTTCCGACTCCTCGACGGTGACACTTCCGGCGGTCGAACCCACCTCGTCATCCCCTTCGTCTTCGTCCTCACCGTACTTCTTCTCGAAGTAGTCCCAGCGCTCGGACTCACGCAGGGCATTCTTGTAGATCTCATCGCTGACTTCATCGCTCTTGAGGATACGAGGAGTCACGAGAATCAAAAGGTGATCGACATTGGCCTGACGCCTTCTCCACTTGAACAGTTCCCCGAGGTAGGGAATGTCGGAGAGGAGTGGGATGCGCGATTCGATCTCGACGCGACGCTCGGTGTGCAAGCCACCGATCACGGCAGTCTGACCATCCTTGACGCGCAAGTAGGTGACGACCGTCTGGCTGCTCTCCCGAGGAAGATCGATGTAGGCGCTGTTGCCACTGCCCGGATCGCTGAAACGGAAGCGGTCGAATCCAGGAATGTCGGAGGTATTCCCGACCAGGGTGGAGACCTTCGGGATCACGTTCATGTAGATCATGTCGGTGCCGGGGATCACGTGCGGAGAGACATAGAGGGTGAACCCGACATTGACCGGGGACCGATCGTTCTCGTCGATCGACACGGTCACATTACCGTTTTGATCCTGCTGTACGCTCTGAACCGCAAACGGGACCTCCTCCCCGACGAAGATGGTCGAGGGGTAGTTATCCAGAGTGGTCAGGAACGGCTGCTGAATGATCTTCGAGTTCTCGTCGTCCTTGACCATCGAGAGCAACAAGTTGGTCTGGGTGAAGTCCAGCACTCCGAGAGCCTGGTAAGGGACACCGATCGACTGCATGTTGCCGATATCGAAGGGCCAGGTGCCGCCGTTGTGAGCGATCGAACCCGGAAAGGTCGGGCCAGTGACCGAATCGACGATGGAGCCGGTTCCCGACAGATCCGGAATCGCCGAAAGAGGAGCAGATCCGTAAGCACTGAGCCTGAATCCATCACGTCCCGGAGTATTGGGGTCGTCAAACTTGAGACCCGCTTCGAGGATGTCATCACTGGTGGTAGAGATGAATTTCACCTCGATCTGAACCAGAGCCGGCTCGATGTCGATCTCGGCGATGATCATCTCCATCTCATCGAGACTGGGAGCAATATCCTTGACGATCAGGGAGTTGGTCTTGATGTCGAATTCCATCGCTCCGCCGGGGGAGAGAGCCGTGCGACACGCCTTGAGAAGGGTGAACTCTCCTGCTGCCTCTGCGGAGATATCACGCGACACGTTTCCTGCCTGCTTGTCGATATCGGAAATGATGGCGACGTACTGCTCCGGAGGACGGATGTAGCGCAGACGGAAGATTCTCGTCTCCTGTTGCTGGATCAGTTGGTCCGCCGAAACGATTCTGAGGATCTCGCTGATCCCCTCGCGCTCACTGACCACCACGTAACCAGCGGTCTTGACGATTGTATTGAGCGCTTCACGCCACGGGACGTCCCGCAGGGTCAAGCTGACCTTACCGACCACATTCTCTGCAATGACGATGTTCGCTCCGGACTGCTTCGCCAGCAGGTCCAGCACAACGGCAAGATCGGCATTCTGGAACTCGATGTTCACAGAAGGCGGTTGGGTGAACCGAATCAGACGGTCACTCGATACGATGATCACGCAACTGGTCTGGCGAGCGAGGATGTCGAGAGCTTCTCGCCATCCGATGGCGTCGAGAGAAAGCGTCACCTTCTCTTCCACCTGAGGATCCACCACAATGTTGACATCCACTTGCTCACCGATCTGGGACAGTACCTCGCCGAGGTCCTTGTCTCTCACATCGATGGTGACAAGGTCAATCCTGCCTGAGCCCGCCTGATAGGCCTGGAGTGGATTGACCAACAATGCGACGATCAGCGCCGCGACAATGGAGATTTTTTTCATCTGCTTGTTTTCCTCCCGTATGGGACAGAAGTTCGAATTCGCTGGCCAGAGATTCCGGCTCTTCACATTGAAGTATCGGCACATCACGATTCAATCTTGAGTGCCAATGGAAAAGGCGGCAGGATTCCCCTGCCGCCACTATATCGCTCTAAAACCGTCCAAATTTGTGAATGATTTTCTCTCCTCGATAGAGGAACTCGACCCGATCACGCTGGACCGAATAGAGCACTCCACCGAGAACCTGACCCCCTTCAGGGATCAACTCAGCATTGATGATGGCGTGCGAGCCGTCCTC
>DUAN01000219.1 GCA_012960845.1 Planctomycetota bacterium
CCACTGGCGAACCGAGATCTCCTGGCAGCCTACCGCCGTCGGGGGCTACATCGACCTGGAGGTGCAGCCATGAATCATGCAACTCCCATCGCCAGTACAGATCCATACAGTGGGTGCAAACTGAGGGCTCTCACTCTGATCGCCAGCTTGATGCTCTTGCCCGCTGTTTCGTGGGGGCAAGCACCTCCGGAACCCGACGAACCAGTGATCACCACTCCCCCGCAGATGGTGTGCCTGGGGAACTCGCTGAAGTCGATGCGAGATGATTACCTGGTGCCGCACCTGTTGGCTCGACATGACGTGACACGGTTACGCTTCAACATGGTGGTCAGCGCCAACGGCTCCGATATCTACCTCGGTGCGATTCGCATCGAAGGGGATCTCGCACCTTTAGGCCTGGGCAATGGACCGTGGCTGCCTTCCATCTCGATTTCTCGCTGGGGCTACCTGCACCAGGACAATACGGCACCGCCCGATCTGGCAGAAGACACCTTTGTCATGCAACAGTATCCCGCCAGCTCCTCGCGCCGTTCGGCGTCGATCATCGGTTCGGTTCAGCAGCTGGATCTACTGCTGCAAGTGTGCGACTGGATGGAAGAGGGGGCGACACCACCACAGCTACTGCCGATGCGACAGTGGCTCGAACAGTCGGACACCCGCATCGAGCAGCTCAAGGGGTGGCGACAGGGGAAACGAGTCCACCTGCTCCTCACCGGTCGAGAACAACCGCCAAACGGGATCTCCACCCACTGGCGAACCGAGGTCTCCTGGCAACCTACCGCCGTCGGGGGCTACATCGACCTGGAGGTGCAGCCATGAGTTATGCACCACCGATGCCCGATGACCAGCAAGATGCTGCCTGGATCGCATTTGCACGTACTGAATGGTACACGCAAATCTCCAACGCAGTTCCAGGATTAGCGGAACGAATCGGCTACACAAACCCGGAGCAATTTCACAACACGATGAAGATGTGCCTCAACAGTTCTCCAGAAAGTGTCGTCAATATCCTTCTGGATCCGCAACTCACCCCAAGCATGACCGCAAGAGAACTGGGCGCTGCATTTTTCATCCGAAGACTCGACTATGAAGCGATCACTTCACAGCAATCATCTGCATATTGCCGCCTTGTTTCTCCATACTTACCGGTTCATTCGCCATTTCATGGATACGCATTGTTCCACGAATGCCTGAGGCTTTGCAATTCTGGATTACCCACCGCGGTTGAAGAAATCCTCAACAGTCAAGCCAACGAAAACTCATCCATCGCAACCGGCGCTCTTTCCATCTGGCAAGACTCTTTGTATGGTTGCGCCAGAGGTGTCGCGCACTTCTTCTCCGGCGATTACAAGGCTTCCCATCAACAATTGACCCGCTCACTCCACCATGCATCTGGACTGGACTTCATCGTTGCCAGCACCATTCGATTTCGACTGGCTCAACTATATAGAGAGTCTGGCCAGTTCGAAAAGGCACTCAGCATGTGGGAAAACTACATTGGACAGCCGGGCGACTGTTTTCAACATGGAGCGGCTCAACTGGTGGCTTCTCATCTGAATGCGGCACGATGTGCCATCGATGGGAAACTGAAGGATCGCGCAAGTTCTGAAGTTTCAAAATCCAGCCAACTGCTACACAAGATTGTATCGGACTACCCCCGCCTTCAGGGATTTCAATATCTCCGAGAAGGAGAGCTGGCGACACTCGATGAGCGGTATGAAGACGGCGAGCGGTTATTGCGACAGGCGCTCGATTTCTTCCGCAGTATCGATCCTCCTTGCCATGATGGGTTGCTCGAAACCAAGATTGCTCTCGGCACCTACGCCCTCTTCCAGGATGACCTGCGGATGGCATGGGCGATCATTCGTAGTTTGATCGAGGAGGCGGGGGACCGCGGTTGCTTCCC
>DUAN01000220.1 GCA_012960845.1 Planctomycetota bacterium
GTCTGTCACCACTTCTGGTCTTGCAGTGCCTGGCCACCAGATGATGGTCGGCACACGCATTCCTCCCTCGAAGGTCGTGCCCTTGCCCGCTCGCAATAGTCCTGCACTTCCCCCCATGTCGCCGTACTCCAGCCACGGCCCATTATCCGAGGTGAAGATGACGATCGTGTTCTCCGAGAGCCCCCGAGAA
Source organism: Planctomycetota bacterium (assembly GCA_012960845.1). Taxonomy (GTDB): domain Bacteria; phylum Planctomycetota; class UBA8108; order UBA1146; family UBA1146; genus QNYK01. Next base: position 191 of record DUAN01000220.1, read on the forward strand.
CGCACGGCATCGAGCACCTTTCCGACGCTGGCGTCGATCTCCTCGATCACATCACCATAGAAACCGCGCTCGCTTCGATCGATGAACTGATCGGAACGAAAGAGCGGCACATGTGGCATCGAATGCGCCAGGTACAGGAAGAAGGGTTTGTCCTGGTTTGCATCGATGAAAGCGACCGCTTCATCGCCGTAACGCCGAGTGATGGTGCGTTGATCGGTCGGTTGTTCGATCACCTCGTCATTTCGGTGCAACGGAACATCCCAGTACTGATACTTCGGATCGAGAAATGCTTCCCACCCCTTCGGGCCCTTCTTGTTGCGATCCATGTCGTTGGAATAGGGCACCCCGAACCACTGATCGAAACCATGTCGATGCGGAAGGAACTGCGGCAAATGCCCCAGATGCCATTTCCCCACCATACCGGTGGCATATCCGGCACCCTTCAGTGCCTCTGCGATGGTGATTTCAGAATCGGGAATGCCGCCGGCAGAGTTGGGAAACAACACACGCCGCTTCGGCGAACAGAGTCCACTTCGTATCGGCAACCGTCCCGTCATCAAGCCGGCACGACTGGGCGTGCAGACCGGTGCAGCGACATAGAACTGCGTCCATCTCTGCCCTTCGGCAGCCATCTGGTCGAGATGGGGTGTCGCGATGGTCGGATGACCAAAGCATCCCAGGTCTCCGTAACCCAGGTCATCACAAAAGATGACGATGAAGTTGGGTGGGCGATCTTCCGCCTGAACAGTTCCCATCGAGAGGAGAACAGCGAACAACATCCACAGTGTCTTCAATCTCGCTCCTTTCGGCCCCTCGCAAGTATCGGTTGTAACAGCAAGACGACTGCAATCAATCCCACGGCTTTTGGACCATGCCACGGATCTTCCACGATGAAGGCATATCCGATGTAGAACGCCAGCAAGATCCGGATCAGAGGAATCCACGGATAGAGCGGGATCCTGAAGGGTCGAGCAGTCTCGGGTTCGATTTTTCGCAGCCTGAGAATCGTCAATGCCAGTGGCACATCCACGATGAGAGTGCACATTCCATTGAGCAGGAGCAGTTCCTTCTTCGCCAGAAAAGCCAGTGACAGGATGATCAACAGCGCCTGTAACCACAGGGCATTGGTCGGAGCATTCTTCGAGTTCGAAAGCCCCAGTCCAGCAGGCATCTGACCATCACAAGCCATCCGCCAGCTAATTCGAGAAGCGACCTGGATACAACTGCTGAGTGTCGAGATCAAGATCAGTACGAACACCAGATCAAACAGGGTTGCTGCCTCATCCCCGAACAATCGCTGTGCCGTGAAGGTTCCCAGATCCGAGATTCCTTTGCCCTCGGAATCGACCATCTGGGTCGGATCGGTGACCAGAAGAAATACCAAGTTCACCAGCAGATACAACAAGGCGATCCCACCGAGTCCAAAGATCAAGGATCGAGGAATGTTGCGACCAGGATCCTTGATCTCACCTGCCATCAGGGCCACAGCGTTATAGCCTGCGAATGCAAAACCCGCATAGATGCTGGAGAAGAAGATCTTCTCCACGAGTGCCCACCCCTGTAACGGATTCGGCTGCAACGATGTGGCTTCGACTGCTGGTCCAGTACCTTCCCCCCAGAAGATGGCAGCCAATCCGGCAGCGATAAAGCCACCGATCAGGGCCACCTTCAGGAGTGTTGTCGTGTTGTTGAAGAGTGCCCCGACTCGAACACCTCGCGTGTGAATCACCGTCAAGATCAATACCGCAGCAACGGAGGCGTACAGCTCCGGCACTTCTGGAATCAGGTTGTTGAAGTGTTTCCCGAGTGTTCCCGCAACGAAAGCACTGCCCACGGTCCATGCCGCAGGCCCTGAAATCACCCCGAAGACATAACTGATCCTCACTCCGAAGGCTCTGCGCACATAGATGTAATCGCCACCTGATTGAGGCATCATGGCGCCCAGCTCTGCGGTGGTGAGAGCGCTGAGTATCGCGATGAGAGAAGCCACACACCAGGTCAGTAACACTGCCCAGGAACTGCCCAGTTCTGCAGCGAAGTGACCTGTCGTGGTGAAGACCCCGGCACCGATCACCGTGGTCACGACCATCACCGTTGCCGAAAAGAACCCCAGATCTCCGGACTTTTTCTTCATCCAGCTCCCCGCTTTGAAATCGAATCGCAGGGTAGGATCTTCAGATAGACCTGCCACACTACGTGAGAATCAGTATCCCTCATCCGAGAGCAGAGAAAAGATGCCACTGGAATCATCCGGCTTCATTGCCAGCCACAGGGTCGACGCTGGGGGAAATTGCCAGGTGTGGACTGGGCAGCTCCCCGATGGCACTCCAGCATTTCTCAAACGATTTGCCGAGTTGCGCAGCTGGAAACAGGAGCAACAGGCACTGGCCGACTGGCTACCTCGACTCCCTGATGGCCAGGCAAATCTGCCCCGTCTTCTCGATCAGGATCCCGATGAAAAGTCCTTGCTGATTTCGGCGGTTGCTGGAGTTTCCATCGAGAAGTCTCCGCTGGCTGCTGGACAGTTGGAAGAGGTGATGCAACAGGCGGGGAGCTGGTTGAGAGGCCTCCATCGGCTCGATCCTCTGGCCAGTGATGATCTGTCATTGAGCGAATCTCTGCCGCTTCGTCTCGAATCCTGGATCGAAAACCACGGTGACTCTCTCACGGAGAATGAAATCGAGTTGGCTCGTCAACGCGTTGGCGACGGCTCCCTCTTCAAATCTACCCTCCGCGTCTGTTGTCATAATGACTTCCAACCGCGCAACTGGTTATGGGATGGTCGCCAGATCGGAATCATCGATTTCGAACATGCTCATGCCAACCATCCCGCGTTTGACTGGGTCAGGCTGGAAACCGGAATCTGGCAAAAGGCTCCTGAATTGAGGGATCGGTTCATCGATGGATATGGTGAAGAACCGGAGTGGAGCGACGGAGAAATCCTCGCGGCGATTTGTGCCATCTATGCCGTTGGTTGCATCGTCTGGGGCACCAGACATCGAGAGGTGGCCATCGTTGCGAATGGGCGGAGGATTCTCGATTGAGATGCAAACGAACAGTGACCGCCTTGTGGGCTAGTTCTGTTGCTTTCGCACCTCATCTTGAAGCGTCAGGATTCGTCGTAGTTCGGAGCGGGCCGATTGGTAACCCGGAGCTTGCTGAAGCACCTTTTCCAGCTCTTCTTGTGCCTCATCCAATCGTCCCAGCAGCCGCAATATCCTCGCTCTGGTCACCCGATGAATCGGTACCGGTCTACGCTTGAAGATTTGATCGAGATCGGTCAGAGCCAGTATCAAGACTGCCTGCGCCTCTTCGGACCGACCGGCAGCGGTCAGAACCTCGGCCTTTCGTTGCAACCAGGGCGCCTTGAGAGCAGCGTTCTTCAACTGCTTCTCGATCAGCGAGAGCGCTTCCTCATGCTGGCCGCTGGCGGAACTGGCACGAATCAAACTGATGGTCAACAGCGCACTCTCTCCCGCCCTCTGGATCATCTGTCGATAGAGGTTCGCCGCTAGCCCCGGGGCAGCTCTCTTCTCGTAGAGAGATCCGAGGCGCAGCACCGATTCCAGGTCTGCGCGAATCGCATGAACCCGGCTCAGGTCGATGATCGCACCATCGATATCACCCAGTCGCTCGCGGATGCCCGATCGTTGACTCAGTACATCGAGCGGAGCTGTTTCTGACTGCTCCACCAGTTGGTCCAGTAACGTCAGGGCACGGTCATACCGAAGAGTGTCTCGCAAGCAAAGAGCGCGCTCGAACTTCTCCGCGAAGGCATCGACTCCACAGCCACGCGCCGTCTGGCAATCCTGCAGCCCCAACTCGGGGCGGCCGTGAGCTCGACACAACTTGGCCCTCATCAGGTACAAGGAACCCGGATCATCACTCGATTCGATCCTCTTGTTGATTCGATCGACATCGACATGCACTCCATCGTGAGCCAGCAGGAGTGAAAAGGAACTCGTGATCATCCAGATCAATAGGCCGGCCATCTGGCAGATTCTGGGCATCATTTCTCCTTTCCTCTGGTCGGCACCCGTCGCTGATGAATCCCGATGCTCGCCGGCGTTCCATCACTCAACTCGATGGTCCTCCAGCCGTCTTGCAGTTGCGGCTGTTGAGTTTCCATCGTGAGGAACCAATCTCCCGGAACTGGCTGGACCTGCTTGGAAACGACCTTCAATGTTCGCTCGACCTGAGCGAGTGTATTCCACCGACCAGATACATCGTGCCACAACTGCTGTTGCAATGGGACCACTGCTTCGATGCTCCTGGCGACCTCCTGCCCAGGACGATCGGATCCTCGAAAGGGCAACAGTATCGTGGCCTGGCACCCGGACCAGGCCAACAGCATCAGGATCCACCGCAGTGCAGATTGCTCTACCGATCGTCGCTCGACCCCCTTGAAGGGTAACCCGGTGGAAAGCAGCAAGAAGGTGCCCAGCAGCATGAATTCTCCCGGAGCCACCGCAGGGATGGTCGTGAAGACGCTCTCATCGAACCACCGGGCCACTCCGACTGTAACGGCAACCACCCCGGCGACCGCCACTACTGCGCGAATTCCATCGGTGACGATCGACAGCGCCCGTTCTCCCGAAACGGATGGATATCGAGCGTCGAACGATTCATCGAGGATCGATGCGGCAAGCCATGCGATGAGCGGGAGTGCTGGCAACAGGTAGCGAGGCTGTACCGATGGCCACAGCAGGAATACGATGAACGGAATCACGATGGAGAGAGCGAGTGGTCGATAACGACGATCCCCGAGCCAACCGGCGCCAGAGTTCATCTTGCCCGACAACAACATCAACAAGGATGCCGGCAGGTAACCGAAAAAGACCCCCGCTATGAACTCCCAGCGATGGATCCACCACCCATCTTGAGAACCTGATCTTGAAGCCTCACCAAACCACACCTCAATCGCACTCAAACCAGACCCCAGCTGATCGAGTCGCAGGGTCACGGCGATCGCCCACAAGGAACTGATTCCCATCGCCAGCAACGGAGGTCCCCACCAGGTCAGTTCTCGATGGCGAGAGATACCTTCGCGCCTGGCGGTGGCCATCATGATTCCGATGACAAATGGCAAGGCACTCGGCCCTTTGGCAAGGAACGCGATGGAGAGACCTGCACTCATCCAGATGGTTGAGCAGATGGTTGAGCAGATCGTTGAGATGAGTTTCCTTCTTTTCGAACCGCCGATCACCAGCATTTCCAGCGCATAGATGGCAACCCCCGCTGTCAGCAGTAGATCGGTCTCGCCAAGAGTCGACTTTCGGATCACCACCGGACACAGCAGAAACAACAGCGCTGCGATGAAGCCCGCTCTTGGCCTGCCGATTCGTGAGCCGGTCAAGAAGAGCAGTAGACCGGTCAGCAGAGTTGCCAGAAGAGCGGGAATCCGCACCGTGATCGCATGGACGGATCCGCCCGTGAAATTCGATGCCAACACCGTGAGCCACGGGTAGAGAGGCGGCTTGTTGAGGTAGGGCTGTCCCCAGACAGTTGGAATGATGGGATCGCCACTACTCATCATCTCTCGGGCAGCGACGACCCGTCGCCCCTCTTCACCCTGGAGTTCCAGATGCGGCAATGAAAAGCAGTGAAGGAACACCACCAGACCGATGAAGAGCAGCCCCAGCAGTGGTAACGAAGTGGTGTCATCCTTCGACGAGGAATCCAATCGCTGCAATTCAGAATTCATCGGCACCTCTTACGGTTTTCACCGGAGCGATTGCGAATCGTTTGCGGAGCCACACCGTTTCCATCTCATGGCTAATCGATCTAGCGTTGCTGATCGCTGACGACCACTCCATCGATGACGGTGCCAACGCAATGAGATGTGTACTCGAAAGGATCACCGTCATACAGGGCGACGTCACCGTCTTTGCCCACCTCGAGAGATCCCACTCGATCGGAGATTCCCAGCAGTTCCGCTGCCGATGCCGTGATCAGGCCGAGTGCGTCATTGAAGGGGCAACCATAGGCGCAGGCGATCGCCGCTTCCCACAACACCACTCTTGTTTTTGGAACATAGGATTCGTAACCACTACCCATCGCCACGGGAATCCCTGCCGCGACCATCTTGGCCACCGTCTCCATGCTGGAGTTCTGGCCCTTGCCCGAGGCGCGCATCATCGTCGGATGAATGATCACTGGAATCTGCTGCTCCTTGAGCTCGTCGAAGTAGTCGTAGCATTCGGATGCGCCCTCCAGAACAACCTTGATCTGAAGTTCCTTCTGTAACCTCAGTGCGTTCTGGATATCGACAGATCCATGAGCGGTGATCATCAAAGGTCGTTCACCCCTGAGAATCTCGACCAGCACTTCGTTACGAAGATCCCTGGCTGGAGCCTCCTTCTCTTCATCGGCCTGTGCCGCTTCGATCTTGTCCATGTAAGAGCGTGCCTTGATGAACTCCTGACGAATCATCGCCATCTGTTTGGCTCGAGTGCCTGGGCTCTTGCCTTCACTACCGAATCCGGAAGAACCGAGGGTACAAACCACCATCGCCTTCGATTTCAGAATTGCCTGGTCGACATTGTCCCCGCGAGTCTTGACGATGAAGGTCTGCCCTGAGATCAACTGCCCTGGTGCATGTCCGGTGTGAAGTGTCGTGACCCCGAGAGAGCGAACCCACTGGATCAACGGCTCGCGAACATTGTAAGCATCTCGAGCATCGAGCTCTGGCTGCATCGGAGAGGATCGCTCCAGTTGATCCTGGTCATGGTCGTAGTTGAGCCAGCCAGCGAGACCCACCACTGAACGGGAGTCGATCAATCCTGGCGTCACCACTGCGGCATCGATCACCCGGATTCCAGCGGGGATCTCCACTGCGGAAGCAGCGCCGATGGCAGCCACCTTGCCATCGATGATCAGCACCACACCATTCTCGATCGGCTCCATCCATTGGCCATCCGCCTGGCGAGCCATGGTGTGAATCGTCTCTCCCCGGATGGCGAGGGTCTGCTGTCCCGCCAGATCAGCGGTGAATCCAGCCACGGTCAGAGCGATGGTCAGTAGAAATTGAAGTTTCATCACTGCCCCCCTCTTTCCCCACAGCACTGGTAGGTCTGATCTTCACCGGCTCCCCGACCACCGACGGCAAAGAGTCGATGCTCTGGATTGGAGAGATCAAAAACCCTGGTCCCTTCGACATAGGTTTCCAGCACCTTGGTGTAGACGCTGAAGGGATCTCCACTGATGATGGCGAAATCAGCATCCTTCCCCGGATCGAGAGATCCGGTGCGGTCCGCGAGTCCCAGCATCTCGGCGCCGGAGAGTGTCAATGCACGCAGTGCACCCTCTCGGGTCATGCCCGCACGAACGCCCAGCGCCGCAGATCGAAGGAACAGACGGCTATCGGTGATCCAGTCGTCGGTATGAAAACTGACATTGACGCCCGCTTGTTCGAGGATCATTCCGTTTTCCATCTGGATATCTCTGGCCTCGAGTTTCCCGCCCGGAGAATCGATCACGATGATGGAGCAGGGCGCCTTGGCCTCGGCGATCTCCTTGGCCACCTTCCACGCATCACTGACGTGGTGCAGGACCACCTGGAACCCAAATTCATCTCTGAGCCTCAGAACCGTGAGAATGTCATCGTGTCGATGGGTGTGATGATGGACGATCCGTTTGCCCTCGAGGGCTTCGACCAGTGCTTCCATTTTCAGGTCGCGCTCTGGCATCTTCTCTGGATCTCCTGCGGCCTTCTCGATCTTGGCACGATATTCTTGCGCCTTGATATACGCCCCTCGCACCAGCGCAGCCGATTTCGCCCGGGTTCCGGGGAACGGTGCCGCTCGTTGGGAGTTGGTTCCATTGGCCATCTTCAGGCCACCCATCGGCCAGCCAGAGGCGTCGCGAATCAGCAGGTCATCGACCTTTCCACCGCGCCTCAACTTGAGGTAAGTGGTGCGACCACTGATGAGATGGCCAGAGCCCGGCATCTGATTGACCAGGGTCAAGCCACCAGCTCTTGCCCGCTCTACCGAAGCGGAGCGAACATTGACCGAATCGAGGGTCCAGCACTCCGGCTGGATCGGATCCGATCCATCGCCACCACCACCCATTCCGATGTGACTGTGAGTACAGATCAATCCAGGAATGATGGTCTTGCCACTGCTCTCGACTTGCGTCGCGCCGGAAGGAATCACCACATCTGAACGTGCGCCAATCGATTCGATCTTTCCATCTCTCACGACCATCACGCCATCTTCGATGACGGGACCGGAGACGGGATAGATCGTGGCCCCGATGAATGCTGTTGAATCCGCGTGCAGATTCGAACTGAGTGCCAGCACGATCAACAACAGCGGAGTTACGAGCAGTAAAGGTGATCTCTGAGGAGATGGAATATGCAAGATAGGGCCTTTCCTGTAACCAGGGGGGGGTGTTCTTTCACTCACCAGACAGACGATATCCGAGCAGCGTGAAGGTGGAAAGCGACACCAACAGAGGCAATTGCAGTCGATGACCTGGAACGATCCTGCTGTTATCCTGACGACACTCTCTACGGTTGTATTCTGGACCAATTTGGTGAGGAGAACGCTCGATGCTCGCTTCTGTTCGATCATGGATCCCTGCGCTCATTTGTGTCTGGTTGCTCCTTTCTGTCGGCTGTGCGGGACTGGGGGAGTTTCACGATGATCGATCTCCGAGGATCGCCATCGCGCACCTCGGCTCCATCGATGGAGATGCCGATGGGTTCGCCGCCCTTCGATCCGCATTTCGGCTCAGAAATCCGGGGCATGACGTCCTCTACAGAAGCAATACCCGGGCCCTCCTTCCCTGTTCCATCACTCGAGCGGCCTTCGTCGCCCTGGGAGAAGCGCGAGCAGAAATCTCGGGTGGTGCGGCACACCGAAGCAGCAATCTGGCGACCGGAGATATCGTTGTTCTTCGCCCGGGTGAGGGGTTACTGACCGATGCCCCCATCTCGTATGTGATTTTTGAAGTCCCCCGACCTCCCCCCGCCGACATCCACGGGTTCATCCGTCCCGACTGGGATCCAGCCATCACCGATACGCCGGGAGGGTGTGCCGAAGAAGAAGGTGCCTATCGCAGGATCTTGCTGACCTGGAAACCGGAAGTCGGCCCTTATATCTGGCATGGTCTCAATGCGCACAGGGTTCGTATCACCGATTCCTTCACTCACTATCACCCTGTCGATGGTGGATTTGATGAGTTTTACCTGGTCCAGATGGTCCAACCTGGCGGCGCGATCCTCACCAGCGCACATACCGCTGCCATCGAATCCAGAGATGTCGATCGCGCTCTATCCGCAGAATTATTTCGCAAGGATGAACTGTCGGTCGGTGACCTCGTTTACCTGCCAAAAGGGCTGATCCATCGGGGGATGGGCGGAGTTCTCGCCCAGGTCATCACGGTGCCTGGATTCCGACCCGGTGCAGAAATCGGTGTCGATCATCACCTGCGGGCCATCAGTGAAGAACTGGGGCTTTCCGGCGACGAGATGATCCCTTATCACCAGCAAGCTTCCAGCAATCCACTGGTAAAGTGATTCTCATGGCTCGTGTAGTGCTCACTTAGATATTGCGCACACAGACGGTATCATCTGGATAGGCAAGTAGGCTCCTTGCCTGGAGGAAACCGATGTCTTGTTCTACTGTTTCGCCAAGGCGATCGCTGGTGCTGTTGTGCGTGGTGTGCATCGTGGGAACGATCACGCCGGGCCTTCATGCCGACCTCGATTACCCGGACTTCCTCGACATGACCGGCCTCACCATGGTTGGGAGTACCACCCAATTTGGTGACCGAGTTCGCCTCACTCCAGCGAGCATTGGACAGGTAGGAGCGGTCTATACCACTGATCAAATTGTTGTCGGAGATGGATTCGATACCACTTTCATTTACGAGATCAACCCTGTGGCCGGTGGCGCAGATGGAATGGTGTTCATCCTGCAAAATGAATCGCCCACTTCGCTCTATTCCAATGGCGGACCGCTGGGATATGACAGCATGACCAATTGTTTGGTGGTCGAGATCGACACCTACGTCAATGGCAACTTCAATGATCCCCCCGGACCTCACCTGGCGATTCATGGCCGTGCAGGAGCTCCCAACTCTGCCGACGAACTGGTCGCAGGACTGGCGGTCGATTCCACCTCACCGAATGTCGGTGGCCTGAGAACGATGCGGGTCAGTTATGCAGGGGGTTGGCTCGATGTCTATCTCGATGACCTGACGCAACCACGGATGTCGGTGCCCATCAATCTGGTGGATCACCTCGGATCTGATTCTGCATGGGTCGGCTTCATCGGCTCGACCGGAGGAATCTCCGAAACTCATGATGTCCTGAGCTGGTATCTCACCACCGACGGCGGCACCCAATTCCTCCGCGGCGACATCAACGACGATACTTCAGTCAATCTTCCCGATGCGATCTTCGCTCTCAGTGCGCTGTTTATACCCGGATCGGCCCCCGCCACCTGCCTCGATGCCGCAGACATGAATGACGATGGCAACTTCAACTTGCCCGATGCTGTTTTTCTTCTCAGCGCCCTGTTCATTCCCGGTTCGGCACCGGTACCCGACCCTGTCGGTAGTTGCGATGTCGACCCCACCGATGATGGCATCGACTGCGACAGTAATAACTGCCCCTGAGATTCTTCTGCAATCTACAGCACCATCTACCGGCTAAAGCTCTGTGCGGATCACTTCGATCCCACTCCGCTGGAGACCTCGATCCTCATCGCTTCCATCACTCCGTCCAGATCGATCGGAGTGACCCCCTGTTTGGGCCGCCCTGCGATGGTGCCGTCGGGCAGGTCGCGGAATTTCCAACC